>NZ_CP044508.1 GCF_008831505.1 Chryseobacterium sp.
TAACTCTTATGGCTATAAATGTAAAATCTCCTAGTTCATATTTTTTCACGGATATTGGTTTTACTCAATATACCGATACAGCTTATACCGTGCTAGATCCAGCATTTAAATCTTTTGGTCAGTTGGATAGTAATACTTTTCAGATTACTACAACATTTAAGGGGGCATTAAATGCTTTTGCTGTTGCAAAAGGAACTGTATTAATTGCCAGACAGGAAGGAACAACAGATAAAATTAATATTCTTTTAAGACCTACTGGAGATATTGGATTAGGAATTAAAATTAAATACTTTGTATACCGTGGAATTGATGCAAGTCATTACTTTAAAAACTTTCCTTCCACACCTTCTGTTAAAGAAACCAGCTCTCTTGAATTCATTATCAATGCTTGGGATGCATTTACAGAATTTAATGAAAGCACAGGAGATCTTGCTGCAAGTCAAATTGGTTTAATTGATGCTTCCTCTGGAATAAATACTGATGTTCTGAAGAAGTACTTTAAAAAAGGTGGGTATAATTTGTTAAGGGTTGATGGGGGTTCTCCATTAGGCAATTTTGCTACTGACTCTGGGGGATTTGAGATAGTATTGGACGAAGGGGACTTTTTACAACAAAACTCTGATACTGGTTTAGTGTTTACAGATAAATTTGCAACAGCAAAAGAATCTGTATTGAAAGCTAATGGAAATAATTCAGATACAAAAATTTTCGGAGGAAACGTTTCTACTGTTGATGCTAAGATCTTTAAAGAAAACATTTTTAAATTTTTAGATCCCGCCGCCTTTTATGGTTCGCATGTTACTAATAATGCTACAAATGCAAACACTGGAAGTATTTGTCTTAAAGGAACAACAGTTTCTTATTCTTCAATGAATGATATTTATAACCAGTTTATTAAAAAATTTAAAAATAGATTTATAACATACTTTTACGTAAAAGGAAACAGGAACAGGAATCTCAATTTTTATAACACCACAATTAATTCCCTAAAAATAAATGGATCTGTACAGAATTTAGCAACCGCGCTGTGGCCAGTTTTATCCTTTGATTCTGTTGCAAACCGCTCTATTGAAATTACTGACTTAAAGATCGAAGATTCTTTATACAGTTCAACTCTATTAAAAGCAGCAAGTGCTTTATCAATTCCTAAAGAGGATTATTTATTTACAAAAGTTACAGGCACATATACTTGTAATCTTCCGTTTATCAACATTTCGGGAAGCAACAAAGTGTACAGCAGCTTTACTTATCTGTTTTTTAATGGTTCAACAACTAATATAAATGATAACTTTTTTGGCCCAGTAGATTTAAATTCTATTTTTGAACAAGCAGATTTCACTGCTAAAAAAATAGCGACAGTTAATCATTTGCGACCAATATTGGTAAGGCAGAATGAAGATGTAGGTCATTATAGCACAAAAGTAATTTTAGATGGGTATATATCCGATTCTGACCCGATAAACATTCCTACTGATCCGGCAATTCTTGCTAAAACACTTCGCACTTATGTCATTTTTCCTCAAAACACAAGTGTGCAACTTGCAACTAATAGTAAAATCCTTAATGCTGGTTATTATGGTCTATTTAATACTTCTGATGAATACTGTAAAAAAATATATGGGGCTGGTGAAATATGGAAGGGTATTATAAAAGATGGCACAGTAGAAATAAAAAGCTTGCTATTTAGAAGAAAAGATAATGATTATGAAATGCCTATTTATCAGTTGGGAATTTCACAATTGGATTATAACAAGTTGGTTGATAGGAGTATTGACCCTACTAATATTGATTCAAATGCAACGAATATGTTCTTTTGTTTTAAAAATGAATCAATCGATCCGAATGGTTCATTTTTGAAATACTCGCTGCAAATACGGTATGACAAGGCTAATGGTACAACAGCAGAAACAAAAGCTTCTGTGACTGTTTATACGATTGATGGTTATTTCTTCTTTACAAAGGACTATTCTGATAATTTTGATTCAAAGTATTATGAAGAATTTGCTGATACTACTGTAGAATTCAGACCTAACCAAGATTGGGATGGCGAGTTTGGCATGGATTGGTACAGAAAAGGACAATATACTTGGGCGGACACTACCGGTGATAAAATTTATGATGTAGGTTTTGCTGGAAATGTTGGAACTTTACCAAACCAAACAGATGGAAATCAGTATATTGATCCTTTGGGAGCACCTTTTCTTCCGGATAATAAAATGCTTTTAAAACTAAAAAGCAGAGAGTACAATGCATATTCTGTAAGTTGGTCTTTGGCTGATAATGAAACTGAATGTTTTACATCTTGGTTAAGCATCGATAAAGGAAAGACAGCAAAGCTTAATTTGCGTATACGAGTAAAAAAAGTAGCAAGCAAATTAAGCATCAGATATCCTAATAAATATTTCAAAATAAATAATACGAATGGTTATACAGATCCTTCCGATATAAACTTTAGCTTTTTTGATTTTCCGGCTACAGTAAAAGCAATTACCACTACAGCTCGTTTTTTTGATTTGGATATTAACTGTATAGAAGAGTTTGGTACAACACAAGTTTTAGAAGTAAAAGCAGACGATAAATTAGCAGGCATGCTGAAAGTTTTCCCTAATGCCAACAAACGTGTACAGAATGTATTGTTTGTACCTGTTAAAATTGAAATGCCAGATGGAACTGAAAGAAATTTTTCCTCTAGTACTCCCAATACAGATCCTGATCCTGTCGCAGCGGATTACATTGCAAAGCAGAAAAAATCGCTCGAAAAGTTTCTGCTACAATCTCAGATAAAAGCGAATATTGAAATGTTTAATGATGGAAGTATACCTCTTGTTGGGGATGATTACAGGCAGTTAGATCTTACTTCTGATATTAATTTCAATAAAGAATTTGCTCCTGATAATGCTAATGTATTAAATAATAAAGGAATGTTTATTAGAAAAATAGGAACGGTATATAGTCTGCGAGCTTACTATCAACCATTAAAAACCAACAGACTGGATCTTAAAAAATATCTTACAGAGCATCTTCCAGCGAATTATCAAGATGCCAAATATAAAAACTATCTAATTGTATTTTTTATGAATACGATTGGCCGTAAAATGATCGATGACAATATCGCAGAGATTGGTACGCTTAACGGTCTTTCTTCCGGTACAGGAACTGATTTACTTGTATTTAAACTAGATAACGATAATAATGAAACTGTATCACACGAAGTTTACCATTCGTTAGGGATTCAGCATACCTTTAATAAATTAGATGTTAATTCATTATATGTATACCAATATGCGATGACAGACAATTTACTAGATTATACACATCATAAATCCCATTCTACACCGCCATATAAAAAATTTGACAGAAGGTCTTTGTACCACTGGCAATGGATTATCGCAAGAAAAAATATAAAAAAATGAAAAAGTTAATCTTTATATTATTATCACTGGTGATCTTTACTAATTGTAAAGCACAGAGCAAGTCAATTAAAAAAATAACCCCTAAAAAAAATCACAAAATGATAATACCTAATATTAGTAAAGAAGATATTAAAATATCAAACATAAAAGATTTGGTCAGTAGAGAAAATAAAAAAATATTGGAAAGATCAAACGATTCTTCTCAATTGGTAAATGAAAATGCAAAAGAGTTAAATTTTGAACAAAATGGGTTTGCAAGCCTTTATAAAGATGGTAAATTGAAATTACTTAGCAAAATCACTGAAGATAATGTACAAAAACCCATCCCTAGAAAAAAAGAACATTTCAATAGCCCCAAGGAATTTAGTCAAAAAGCACAAACATTGGTGAATTTTTTTCCTAATGAAAACATCCATACAATAAAACAAACAATCAATACGCCAAACGGTTATTTTCCCGCAGGGAACTGGTATGTGTACGATGAATCAGGAAACTTATTGCAGCATATTGATCACGAGAAGTACTTTACGATGAGCTATTATGATATTGCAAAAATTGCAGATTCCTATGATTATCCTGTAATAAGTATTGGAAGGGGATTCGATAATAAAGAATTTTCATATTGGCTCATTATTTTAGAGGGTATACAAGATCAGCAACTTCTTACAAAGTATATTATTATAAATGATAAAACAGGAAAAATTATATATGAAACCAATAGTGAAGAAGAGTTAAATAATTTTCCAGGTTTCAAGGAAATGGCAAAATATGGCGAGGATTTATATAAGCTGTTTAAACCCAATTGATTTTGAGTTTAAAAAAGGTATTATTTAAGGATATTTTTTTGCATAGGTTCTTGCCGTTCTTTCTAAAAGTGCTTTACCATATCTTGTAAGTTCCTGATACTTTTCCTTATTCTTAAAAAACCATTCTACAATTTCCTTCCAAACATCATCTACAAAATTTTGTAGCTTTCTCCCACCTTTTGAGAACATTTCAATAAGCTCTTGTAATGCTTCTCCCGCACCTTTATAGACAGCGGTTGTTTCTACTTTTTTAGAAAAGTTAGAAGTTTTAATTACTGCTGCGTTAATTTTTGTGTTAAGCTCGGCAAAAATTTCTCCATACTTTCCTGCATTGGCTGCTTTCACAACACCTGTAATTGGGATGAATAGTGTTCCCACAAACGCAATGGTAAACCCTGCTATATAATGAAGGCGCACCCAATTGATATCATCCGTATTTTTACTTTTCAGGTATTCTACCATTTTTTCCATTCCGGCGGAGACGGCTGTTTCAAGATTATTCCACAGGTTCCCATCTTTAAGCATATCCCAAAAATCATCAATCATTTCCAGAATGTGCTGAAAATCTTTGGTTATATTAAAAGGAGCTTCCAATAGCATCGCAATAAATTTAAATATTGAGGAAACAAAATCTACCAATCCGTTCCATATTCCGCATATTAAAGCAACGCTCTCTGCAATGTTTTCGGTTTGTTGCTGCATCACGGGATTCTCAAGATTTTTAAAAAGATCTTCAATCCTGGTTTTTACATAACTGTTGTATTGCCCTACAAAAGATTCCACCACAGTAATCTGCTTCAAAATTATGTCATCCAGCATCTGCGGAGTATGGTCGGCAAGGCCGAAGCCCTTTTTATCTGTGAAAAGGTTTTCAGAACACTCAGTTTGTCTGTGGAAATACTGAGGGTTTTAATTATTTTATCTTTATTGAAGTAGTATTCTTCGCTTTCTGTGTCCCAGAATTCGTCAGATATTTTCAGAAAATCAATTCCGTTTCCGAGCTTATTCATTACCCAGCCTAATGCTTTTGCCGGTGCAGAAGTCGCGAGAAGCACATACTTAAATCCTGAAAGAAAACCGGCAGTAATTCCTCTGTCTTCAACATATCCGCGAATCAGAAGATCTTCAATTATTTCCTTATTGGCTTGGCTCAAATATTTTTGAACGGTATCAATAATATTTCCTTCAAAAAAAGTGCGGTATAATTTTCCTGTGGCGGTGTCCACATAAGTTTTTCTCACCTTTTCAGACACTTTTCGGTACAATTTCTGATTGCTTGATTCATCTTGGTCGGTTTCTAAAAAAAGGATGATTTCGTCTGCTGCAGAATTTACCACTTCATCCCACCCTTTTTTTAAGAAGTTTAGTAGTTCCTGAACACCTTTGATAACATCTTCAATGGACTTTACAACAAACTTGCTGAATGTTCTTACAATTTTTACTGAATTTTTCCAAGCTAATCTGAAAATTTCAAATAATGCTTCGGACAGCTTTTCTACAATAACAGGAATGGTAAGCGTAGTTCCCGTTGCAATAACTGTGAGAATGATTTCTATTATCAAAGAAATAATAAAACCAAACGCATAACCTGCAAAATACGCACAGGCAATCGGGTCAAACGTAAGATTCACTTCTTTTAGTTTTCCGTAGATGTATTTTGCAGGTTTTGCAAAAACAGAAACCGCTTCATTTTGAAGCGGTTAAAGGTTAGTCTATATCATCAATGAACGATATATTTTCCATAGAAACTCCTTGGCTATAAAGAATGTATATAAAACTTTCAAATAAATATGGAATTGACAATGTTTCTAATACAAATTCCAAATCTTTTCCAGTCTTTTTTGAACTCCACCAGACCCACGCCCTCATTCTTATATTATCAACCCAAGACTCATAGTGCCATAGATTGTTATCTTTATCTCTATCATCACTTGATTTTAAGGTCATACTTTCTACAAACCATTTGGGCAATATACTTTCCCATTCAACATCAGTAGGCCAAGTATTGGTATAAGCATATTTCGAAATAGTTTTCATTATTTCTTTGGTGTTCATCAAAACTTTATCAACATTTTCTACATTTTTCGCTTTAATAATAATTTTGGTAGTTTTAGGTTCTTCACCATTATTATTATGTTCTATTCTTGTTAATTCTTCGTTTTTCATTACTCTTCAGGTTTTATTATGTCCGGTTCTTTTATACTTTTTATTAATTCATCAAAGTAACTTTTAGGAATACCAAATGAACTGCTTGTTTTTGTTGGGTCATCTATTTGAGGGCGACTAGGAAATTCTTTTCCTCTTTTCTGAGAAACCGCCTCCTTTCTTATTTTATCAATGAAACTCTTATCAATTCTTGCTACAAAAACCTCAGATTCTTTTCCTCTTTTTGTCCAAAAATGAGCAACTCTCCATACATCATCAAACGTTATGTGCAGCATGTCTTCTCCGTCAATTACAACTTTATTGTTCTTAATATGAAGTCTAAATTTACTAAAATTTGGTAAATCGGTCCCACCTTGTACCCGATAAATTTTCCCGTATTTTGTCTTTGTAAATTTAATTTCTTTCAGAGCCTCGAAAGCATTATCAATAATCTTCCTTATTTCATCCCACCCTTTCTTTAGAAAGTTTAGAAGTTCCTGAAAACCTTTGATAACATCTTCAATGAACCTTACAACAAAGTTGTTGAATGTTCTTATAACTTTTACCGTATTCTTCCAAGCTAATCTGAAAATTCCAAATAATGCTTCGGACAGCTTTTCTACAATAACAGGAATGGTAAGCGTAGTTCCCGTTGCAATAACTGTGAGAATGATTTCTATTATCAAAGAAATAATAAAACCAAACGCATAACCTGCAAAATACGCACAGGCAATCGGATCAAACGTAAGATTCACTTCTTTTAGTTTTCCGTAGATGTATTTTGCAATTTCTGTAAAGTTCAGCTTTTCTATTGCCTGTATTGCTTCATCAAACTGCTCGAGAAGTGTCGGCAGATATTTATCAATATTCTGCATAAAATCTTTGCCCAGCGTAATGCCGTCATACATCATCTTTACAATGGCAAACAATCCGGAAACTGCATCTACCAAACCATTCCAGACTCCGCAGAGAAGAGCGTTATAAGTTTTTGCTCCGTATTTCAATATTTCCAAATCGGATAAATCCTGTATCTGCCCAATAACGGATTTTGCAATCTTATAGGTTTTAAAATAATTGTGGTACAAAAACTCGAGAAGATTATCTGGTTCGCTGTTTCCACTGAAATTTTTGGATATTCTCAGCTTATCTTTTACATAATTTCTCTGTTCATCCAGCATTTTTTGAAGAATATTGGCGAACTGTGGCATGTTTACTGACGTATCGTCTTTCCCTTCAGAAGAAATCAAAGGCTGATAGTGGTAATCTTTATCAAGTTCTCCTTTTCCATTTTTCGGAGCTTTGGGCTGCCACCGGTACTCTTCCAGCCTTGATTCCTCTATTTTTTCTATTATTTCCCCGAGAACGTGGCTTGTGCCCTTTCTTACCATATCATTAGTGATAATTCCTAAAGCAGGAAACACTGTGCTGATCCCACCCGAAAAAAATGAAGCTATTTTAAGCCAAATTTTTACAGCGTCAATGCGAGTATCCTCAATATAGCCGTTATAAAACAGGCTTTTTAGCTGCTCATTAGTAAGCTCCGGCACAATCTTTCTTAATTCTTCATAGATATTTGCATTATCTTTTATATCATAAGCTAATCGGTTTTTTAAGCTTAAAGCATCTATAATTTTTTGAGAAATTTTGACCGCTCCATACGTTCCGCTTACCGAATCTCCCGTATTGTCTTCCATGAAAATGAGAATCTCATTTTCTTCAGGTTTTGAAACTTCAAAACATTCCTTCAGTTTCGTGGCTTCCGTAGAAGAAAATACAATTACTCTGAAAGCAAAGTATCCAGCTTCTTCTTTTCCGTAATAATAAAAATCTTTTGCCGTTTTTTTGATTTCGTCTGAAATATCGGAGCCAGCATCCGAAACAACAGTAAAAGCTCCTTCCAAAGACAGGTCAGCATTTACAAAATATTTACTGTAAATCTGTTCCCAGGTCTGATTAAAAAACTTAACAGTTGCAAGCGGGCTCACATTTTTCATTCCACGGATGGTTTCCCCGGAAAATATGTTTGGAAAATCTTTCAATGGCAAATTGCCAGCTCCTGCACTGGGCCTACCGGTAAGGTCCAAAAAAGAATTTTTAGATCCCATGAGAATCTCTCGACTTTGCAGGTCGAAGTCCTGAAGTTCCATAAATATATTTGTCATTTTTATTTCAATTAAAAATTAGAAAAAAGGCAGAGCAGTGATTGCTCTGCCAATAAGATACATGGCTTAAATTCCCATTGCCTCTTTAAGCTGCAGTAACGGAATACTTGCAATTTTCTCGTCTTTGAACATCAGCATTAAATCATCACCTTCTACTCGGATTCCATTAATCTGTTTCTCTGCATGTACCAACTCCGAAATAGTCATACTAGCTAATATTTCATCATTTTTTGCTAAAACAAGATTCCCGTCTTCGGTATAGATTCTGTTCACATTTCCCAGCTGAACTGGAGCTTCCATAAGGTTATTATTGAGGCTTAAGTTAGTACTGGTCACCACTTCGGAAGGAATTTCAAATTCATCCGGATCTTCAGATGTAAAGGGCAGCGCATGATCCACAGTAAGACCGATATTCTGTGCCTGCAAAATGGTTAAGGGCGTTGGAACACGTGTAATCCAGGCCTTGCCCTGTTTTGCTCCTTTCGGTTCCTTCATCTCTTCCATAAGCGACAAATACAACTCATCACCAATAACAGGGACCTCGCCGCCATTCCAAATTTTACCTGTTGCCATATAAAACTGCACGGCATCTTCGAAGCCGGGACGTACCGTGACAATCACTCGGGCCATCCCACTTTGCAGGAATGAGCGGAACAATGGATCAACATCCTCCTGCTGGTAAAGACTCACCCAATTGTCTCTGTTGCCCCAATAGTACGGGTACAGATGGTAAGACAGATTTTCCCACTCAAAAGCCTGCTCCATGAATTTCACAAATGCTGTATATTTATCGAGGGTGGGAGACAGCACCGTTTCATAATCTGAAAATGTACTTCCCTGAGTAAGGCCCGACAGTCCGTAACCGCGGGTTGAGTTCAGCGCGCGGTCCATCATATATGAAATACAGTTTTTGCGAAGAACAGTATTTTCAATCTGTCTGTAGAATCCCGGATTGGATCCTTTTATGTTTACTGCTTTCCCTAGTTCCTCAGCCAGTTTACTGTTATATTGTTCCAATGCATCTTGATACGCATCAATAATGGCTTTAAAGGTTTTCTGAAGCCATGCATTTTTGGCCTCCTGAGTAAGCTGACATCTTACATTAAAGGTAATGTCTATTACGTGCATATTGGTATGCCCTACTGACACAGGGAATTCTTCACTAAAGCCTTCCACATCGATGAAACCAGTGTTTCTTTCTACAATATGCTGATATGGAAAGTGTTTTGTAACATTGCCCATGGTAATAAAAACAGAGGATGACCACCCATTATTGTTTCCTGGGCCCGCACAAGAAAAAGATGCGTTGGCCTTAACTGTTTTGTATCCTTCTGAAACAGGAATACTACCCGATTTGGTTTGCGCCTGTTTAGATTCATTGCTGGAAAAATCAAAAGACTTCCCAAGATAAATTATTTCTTCAGGTTTTTCGGAAATGTCCACATTATACTTAGCTGCCCAATACCTTAGAACCGTATCGTTTTGAAGTGCTGAGAAATCTGCCATTCTAAACATGGTTGATTCGCGAGGATCCACTGGCTCCTTAAGTTCTATATCTGTGGAAGACTTTAAAACCTCAAGTCCCATCGCATGCAGTTTGGCAGGTTCCGGTACCATAAACTCAAACATCATACGCTTGCCATAATTGTAGATTTGGTTTTTTAACAGTTTATCTACCCAACGGAAAACCCCTACCACATGCTGATCTCCTTCGCGGTTATCAAAACCATGAGCATTATTCTCCTCAAACTCCTCCACAATTTTTTCAATTCTTTCCTGCCGCACTTTCATAACTACCCGGTCTAAAGCGCGTTCGGTAACTTCCTGAGCCTGCGTTACCGCCTGTTGCGAACTCTCCTCCCTGGAGCTATGGCTGGCAAACCCGCCAGTGACGCCCGCATGAATTCCTCCAACTTTTGTATTCCAATCTGCATTAAAATAAGTCTGTGCATTTGAATCTCTGGACTCAAGCATCATCTTTACAATTTCGGACTGCATTTCAAAACGGGTGGCAGTAGTTGTATCGGTTAATTTTTCCTTTTCAGTATCTTGAGATGTAGTGGAAGTATCTTCACTCCTTCTTAGTCTTCGGGTCGACTTTTGACGGTACTCCCTTGCCATAATATTTTCAATGTGTGCCACTTCTCCATCCACATAAGCGTGGGTAGTTTGCTCCACTTTAAGGTACTCGGCAATTCCGATCTGCTTGAAACCAAATCCTGAAGGGATAAAGTTATTCTCGTCAACAATAACTTCCTGGTTCCCATTTCCGTCTTCATTGCCCACAATTTCAAAGGTGCCTCTGTCACACATTTTTAAGTTCGGGAAAACAGCGGTAAACTGGGTGGTCTGTCCATTGGTAAAAGCTATCTGAATGTCCAATGAGTAAGACAGATCTAAAAGCAAAGGACCGTTCGATGTGGCGCTGGCCATTAAATTGCTCAGATAAACTATATTATCAGTTTTTGTTTTTACATAGTAATTACCTGTGGGGAATGATACATTATTAACAGTTTCTGTGAGTGTATAGGCTACACCTGCAATATCCCAGGTGGCATCCGGAAGATTTATTTGCAGATCAAAACTGGTAGATCTCCCACTACTTTTAGGACAAATAGAAAAATACTTTGTAACTAACGCTCCTTTTGCCATAGGAATTATAACACCCCCTACACTTTTGAAAATCTTTTCATCAGAGATAATATTCTCAGAAATTTGCTCTAGAGCTTTTTCTCTCCTTTCAGAGACCACATTCTCAATATCCTGAAAAGTACTGATGCCCTCCAATGCTTTTTGCACGTCAGCCAACTGATTTTCATTAAGGTTTTGAAGGTCAAAATCTACAGGAATATTGTAACCTATGGCACTGAGTAAAACTTCAAAATTTTCAGATTCTAACGATTCTGACAATGAGACCATATCTACTTCATCTCTAAAATTAAACTCGAATGCAGGTAAATTTGGAAACGGAATTTCTTGTGGCTGCTTGCAAGGATCAGCAGGATCGTACTCTGCAGCAGGTTCTCTAAGATCGCAATATGCAGTTTTTGCATCCTCAATTTTCTGGTTGTATTCATCAATTATTGGACTGATTGTTTCCTGATAAGACGCTTCCTGACTTTTATATTCGGAGTCAAATTCCTTGTTATATGCTTTTTGCATTTTAGAAATGTCTTTTTTCAGATTTTCTAATGACCTTAATTGCATATTAGCCAAAGAAAATGCCTGTTGCTTTTTCATATCATCCATTAAAAATGGAACATCTCCTATCCCAGGATTTCGGGACATCATCTGGAAATTGGATCCGACCGCTGCTCCGTCCAGCATCAGGTCTTTTGGTAATACGATTCTCGCGTTAATCAGAACTCTGTTTTCTGCTTCGTTCCCTAAAAATTGTACGATATGGATAGCCAAAAGTAAGTGCATTACCGTTTCTTTTACATAGAAATCTTTTTGGGTAACCACCTGATAAATGAGGACATTCCAAAGCTTAAGAATATAATCTTCTTTACCTGCCGGATCAAAAGCGTTTCTCGCATTATTGGCGCGCTCCAACAGTTCTTCATCTTTATAATTTCCTTTGTTTCTGGCAACCCAAATCGCAAAATCGTATAATTCAGGATACTCGGTTTTTAATTCGTCCTTATCTGCCAGATTTCCCGGGTCACTTTCAAAAGTTCTTGAATAATTCAGCAGCGCCTGTTGCCTGTTAATTCCGGAGTTTGCAAGGACATACTGATAAAAATGGATGTCTTTCAGCTGGTCTGGCGCAAGGACGAACCGTTTATCCTGTGCCTCCTCTGTGGACTGTTGCGGAGCTCTTAAGCTCACGAATCTGAACAGCGTTTGTGCTGCGTTATTGTTTGTTGACATTTTATTATATTTGTTTGGTTTTAAAAGGTAAAATCTGAAGGCATCTTTTTATTAGATACACCTTCGGGTTGGCCTTATTTTTTAAGGTGGTTTCCGACCTGGATTTCCACCTTAATTTTTGAAATCCTGTTTCATTTTTTCTTATTTTCCTGTGAGCAAAGCTATAGCGCGAGAGCGACAAAGGTCGTCGCAGAATTATGTGTTTCTAATTTTTTGCCTTGTATAAATATATCGGAGGATATTAGCAGAAAAGCGAATAATCAAATATTATTGACTCTCAGGCTTATATTCATGTGTTGCGGCACGTGCTACGCACGGTTCCTGATCAACTTGTGCACAATCTGGTTAAGGAGGCTCCTGTTTTCGTTTATATAGGACAGCCCTGCCTGTATGAGCGCTTCTATGTTGCTCTTCTTAACATTATCCATTGCTGATGATGCATATTTTAGGGAGGGATTGAGACGGTAGTAGTTCTTCTGATTGCGCAATCCTAATGTTCCGAACATCTGGCTTAACTGGTAATCCACCGTCTCCGCGTTTGCGGACAGTAAAATATCTATTATAGGATTGATCCAGGCAAGTTTTCCGGCGCCCGCCAGTTTGTTATAAGAATATGATTTTGACTCGGCCCCTGTTCCCAGGGAAAGTATCATCATGTCATTAGCTGCGGGAAAATTTGGTTTCTGATTATTCCCGAGTATATCTGCAAACGGCATTTTACGCGCCTCTGCATATGCACACAGCGCAGGATTATTAGCAAACACTCCTCCGTCAATCAGGCTAAAGTACTGGCCATACAGCGACTTAATCCTGGCTGGTGTAAAGTAAGTGGGCGCTGCAGACGTAGCCCTGCATACGTCTTTCACCAGAAAATTATCACCGGACTGTTTTTGTGCTTCTACTGTATTAAACAGTTTCGCTCTTCTGTTTTCAATATCATAGCTGGTAATGAGGCATGGTTTGATGAACTCCTTCAATTCCAGTTTCCCAAAAAATTCATCAAGATTACGTTCCAGATGTTCAACCGATATTCTCTCATTGAACAGACCAAACGGATTAATCAACTTCTCCCAAAACAAAACCTGAAAAATACTGCCACCCTTTTCTGAATAGAGCTCCAGTCCTTTTTGGATGGAATATTTTGCTTTTCCGTTTTCATCCGGAAACAGGATTATAGATGCAATTAAACCCCCGGTACTGCTGCCCGCTACCAAATCAAAGTAGTCGCCCAGCTTTGCACCGGCAAGGTCATGTTTTTGGAGTTGTTCTTCAATGTACCGCAGGACGATGCATGAAATGATTCCGCGGATGCCGCCGCCGTCTAATGAAAGTATGGTGATTTTCTTCATGGTCTCTTAATATTGGTGTGAAGCAAATGTAGGTGGGGACTGCGACAGAAGTCGGCGCAACATTATAAAGGAAGTTCAGAACTTCACACCTTCATCAACCTCAAACATTTACACCGTTACATAACCATGTCTGTCTTTCTCCAGTTTTGCCAGAATCTGCCATTGTGCTAGCACGGGTGACTTTTTAAAAGGTATTGTCCGCTTTTCAAAATGCGGTAGGTCCCTGAATGTCTTCCAGTTACCTCCCCAATTCCAGCCGTACTTTGCAAAAATTTTCACACATTCGTACCAGTCCGCAACGCGGTCATTATCCCAGTCTCTCGCAGTGTCCCAACTGGCGACCTTACCATCGATTATCAGGCAAATGTCCACAGCGAATCCGTAGTTGTGAATGCTTTGTCCGGGTTTTGCATTGGTTACTTTTTTACCGGGCTTTGTTCTTCCTAAAGAATACAAGTCGGCCTGTTCCGAAAGCGTTCTTAATCCCTGTGTGATCCTTATTTTTGCCTTTCCGGTTAATGCTGTATCACATTCGTTAATAATTTGCCTTACTTCGTCTCTTACCAAAGGATGAAGTTTTTCAATTCTCTTTTCCGTTACGTTATCCATGTCATTAAATGTTTAAAAGACAAATCTAACAGCAGGCTGCGACTAAAGTTGACGTACCTTAAAGTGAAAATTGTGGTGCCGAAATCAGCGGCACTGGGGGAATAGGTTGTATGAAAAAATATCGTCTGTTGAAGTTTTGCGGAGGACTTAATGCGGCGGGATTTCAGATCGGTTGTAAGACTTTTATCCAGTCAATCAGAAAAAAAGATGAAATAATACGGATCTTTAAGTAATAGCTGCAGTTTTACTGATAAGTCGCATTTGTTATCCGACACCTGATACACACCATGATATTATGTGCTTCTCAGGATGAAAGGTACAGGCAGAGACGACAGAAGATTAGTCTGTTTACTGAATAATGGAATACTTTGACAACTCTTGCAATGAACAGATGGATTTATCGCAACAACACCCATGAAGTTACCTAATTGGGGAAAAAGAAGAATGTGATTCCCATTGCCCGAAAAGTTCGCATGGGAAGTCGAGATAAAATTAATGCGCTCCGAGAGCCTACGAAATAATATACACCAATGACGAACACTAGGATGAACTACTTTACTTACCGGTAAGTTTTCAAAGAGTTTCAGAAAAATTACCAACGACTCGAGTCTGATTAAAGTCTTGATGGGTGACCTTTTGAAAAAGCGAAAGGTATGGCAGATCTGCCATGCACGCCATAAACCTGCTGAGAAGAGGTGAACCGGATTATTGACAAGGGCATGGTTTGGGATCTTGGATTGTTATGCTAAGATCTTCCGCCCTAATTGAGCGGAAGTCTATTAGACTGCTGAAAATCTTGACTAAATAATACTGGGTTCCTGACTGGATTGGTATTCCATCGAGAGTTATTTAGCCGACTATCCGTTTCTGCGTCTATGTACCAATACCGCAAAAAACATTTTTAAAAACTTAGTAGCCATAGTGTTGGAATAAGGTAGTGATTTGCGAAGATTGCGCCGGATAGGCAGAAATCAATGGACTTTTTAAATCTGCTGCACTGTGTACCGAGGAAGTAAGCCTGCTAAAAATAGGGGCTAACTTGTACTGGCTTACGGATTGAATATTTACTTCATCAAGAATATAATTAAGTACTGTGGTGCCACTTCCGTTTCTGCGAACCGAGGGATCAAAAGTGCCATTATTACGTCCTAAATCCATTAAATCCACCACCAAACCGTTTCGCTTTTTATTAAAGTTGCCATTATTGTGCGGCAAATTCTATTCTTTGGTCTGCATTCTTGCCCAAAATATTCGTGCTTATAAAAAATCGATTACACATTGGCGAACCTAAAAAATCAACGCGCTCAGCTGTTATTATAGAATAATCTCCTATTTTATTGAGTTTTATCTTAATCTCAAGTTCATAGAGGCCATTTGCAGGATTATAAATCACATTAAACCAATTATCAGCACCATCTCGCTTGCTTCCTTTAATA
The DNA here is from genome assembly GCF_008831505.1 of Chryseobacterium sp. Classification (NCBI taxonomy): domain Bacteria; kingdom Pseudomonadati; phylum Bacteroidota; class Flavobacteriia; order Flavobacteriales; family Weeksellaceae; genus Chryseobacterium; species Chryseobacterium sp. The sequence goes on from NZ_CP044508.1 coordinate 15,794, forward strand.
TAGGTCAAATTGTTACCATTAAACAGAGCAGAATTTGCCAGCAACCACGCATGGGTAACTCCGGTTTTTTCATAAAGATTAATGGATGAGCCAAAGTAATCATTTTCAGCAGGAATCGTGAGTTTATAAATTATCTCCTCTCCCTGATTGTACGTTGGTTTTAAAGGAGTAATTGTAATTAAATCAGGTACGGGTACCGCGGAGTCATTACACTCTTCTTGAAGTCCCGGGCAACTTTGTAGTAATGAAATGAACAACACCACAAAAAACAATTTTAAAAACTTAGTAGCCATAGTGTTGGAATAAGGTATTGACTTGAGAAGATTGTGCGGGATAGGCAGATTGTAACGGGGCTTTCAGATCTGCTGCACTGTGTACCGAGGAAGTGAGCCTGCTGAAAATAGGGGCTAAATTGTACTGGCTTACGGATTGAATGGTAACTTCGTCAAGAATATTATTTAGCGGGTTACCGTTTCCGCTTCTATGGACAGAGGGATCAAAACGTTGTTCCTTCCCGGCTCCACACCAAACCGTTTCGCATTTTTATTAAAATTGCCATTAGTGTACGGTAAATTCTATTCTTCGGTCTGAATTCATATCCAATATATTTGTTTTTATTCCGAATCTATTGCATTTAGGAGAGCCTTGAAAATCTATCATATCTTCAGCAAATATAGAATAATTTCCTATTTTGTTTAGTTTCACTTTTATTTCCAATTCATAATAACCGTTGGAAGAATTATAGGCTACATTATGCCAGTTTTCTGCACCGTTTCTTTTACTCCCTTTTAAATAAACCACAGTATTACCATCAAAAAGATAGGTAGAACTGGCAGTATACCATGCGTTGGTATCCCCTGTTTTTTCATAAAGATTAATAGATGAGCCAAAGTAATCATTTTGAGCAGGTATCGTGAGTTTATAAATTATCTCCTCTCCCTGATTGTACGTTGGCTTTAAAGGGGTAATTGTAATTAAATCAGGTACGGGCGCTGAGGAGTCATTACACTCTTCTTCTATGCCAGGGCAACTTTGCAGCACTGATAATACCAATGCCGCAAAAAATACTTTTAAAAACTTAATAGCCATAATGTTGGAATAAGGTATTGATTTGAGAAGATTGTGCGGGATAGGCAGATTGTAACGGGGCTTTCAGATCTGCTGCACTGTGTACCGAAGAAGTGAGCCTGCTGAAAATGGGGGCTAAATTGTACTGGCTTACGGATTGGATACTTACTTCGTCAAGAATGTAATTTAATTGAGTTCCGGTTCCACTTCTATGGACAGAAGGGTCAAAGGTGCCATTGTTCCTTCCCACATCCATTAAATCCACCATCAATCCGTGGGCAAACCAGCTTCTGTCATCATATCGGGTAGAAGTCATTGGCCGGTCATAGATGCTAAAACCTTCCAATATGCCGTTTACCACGCCCATTTGCTGCCGGGATCTTCCTGTATTGGTGCTTACTATACTGCTGCTGTAATAAAAATGGGTAACACTAAATTCCGCAAAAGTGGCCCAGCCTTCGCCCAAGCCAATACGCGCACCGGTTTGCAGAGAAGGTGATGCTCCATTTTGGTAGGGATCCATGGCACTGGTAAAATGTATATTGCTTAACTCACTTGCAAAAAGTTGTGCCCAGTACGTGGCTCCTGTTTTTGCGGCATGGGAGTAATGTGCAGCTTCATGAAAGATAAGCTGGTGTATCCTCCGGCTGTCGCTTCGGGTTTCATTGCTTCGGGGGTTTACTCCGGTATAAATTTGATCCGGCCGCAAATGTTTTGGTACTAAATTGATGGTAAAACCAGTTGTGAAATTATTTAAAACATTCCATAATGGAGCTTCTCCAATATTGGCGAAAGAAGCCATAAGCGGCAATTGCTGGTATTTATAGAGCATGGGTGTAGCACCACTCTCCTTGGCTCCTTCCCAGGCCCAAACATTGGCATTGCTAATGGTATTGCTGATGCCGTAGGTATTACAATAATCTACATACTTTCGCAAACCATTATTCACCGTTCCTTTAGTCCAAAGGTGGTTCCCATTGCTGGCAAAAGTAGAATAAGGAATATGCTTGGTTGTTCCGGTTGTATTTTTATTTACGGTCATCAGGTAATCCGAAACAGCAATCCCCAGAACTTCGTTCCAGGTTTTCCTTATGGTGGCCGTGTTTCCTCTCCATTTCGCCCTTATTTGTACATCTCCCCTGTATTTTTTAGCAGTCCCGTTAAAATTGCCATTGTTGTCCGTATAGGTGTAATGCCACCAAAATACCCGGCCATAAGAAATTTCGGCCTTCATTAAGCCTTCTGTTAAATTAGTCCCCGTGTTTTCAAGAGTGATCTTTCCTGAAGGATAAAATTTATTATTAGAAGCCATCGCCATCAATCCTTGCTGTCCGTTAAGGTACTCCGGAAGAGATTCTTCGGTTAGTGAAATACCGTCGGCTTCCAAGTCGTCTTGCCAATCGGCAAAAAACAAAGAAACTGTTTCTACATCATATTCATCGTCTGTTGGCTGATATAACTCTTCTATAACATCATATTGTACTCCGGATGGCATCTTATAACCTACGGGAATTACGGTATATAATGAATGATACAAATCATCTTCATTTTGAGGCATAACATAATAGTCGCCTTCTTGCACCACATCATAATCCAAAGGATAATCGTGGAGAACAGGCGTATCTGCGTTACTTTCGTTATCCAAATTATCTATTGCTTCTAAATCTGCTTCGGATTGCGGGTTTAGTTTTATGTAATAATGCGTTGCAGAAACTTGCATACCAGTAAACGGAGAATTACTTACCACATCGTTATAATAATCAAAAGCATTCTGCATATTTGCTACTGAATAAGGGTTTATTAGCTGTTGACCTAATATAATTTGCGTATGCTGGTCAGGCTTTTGGTTTTCATTTGCTGCACGAGCAAAAAAATTCATGTTATTATTTGGAATTTCTACTGCATCAATGAGCAAAGGATCCCGTTGACAATTCCACAAAAGCAATCCTAAAATCGCAAATAAATAATTTTTCATAGTGTGTTTTATTAAATTTCAGATAAAAGTAATCTTTTTTAATATGCTGGTGTTAAATATGTATATTTTTTTGAACGCTGACTTGTATAATTAATTATTATTAAGACCTTTTATAAAATAAAATGTACACTCCAAAAGCAAAACAGAGAATCCTAAAAGAATAGCAACTAACGGACTGACCCAATAATGAAAGAAAAACCACTGAATCCGTGTCGATACCAATTTGAGAGGGAGTCGGTGTGGGTGCACTGAAGCGAGTTAAGTCCCAAGTATCGAAGGGACTAAAAGACTATAATTATTATACCACAATAAACCCTGATACAATGGCGATTGAACGTATAGAGCACCAAGGGAATTGAAATTTTTCGGAAAAATTGATGTGATTGCAAATAATTACGAAGATGATTATGAAAAACTTAAGGAGTTCATCAGCTTAAAACTTACAGATGCAGAGAAAAGACCTTGATAGTTTTGAATTAAAAGTCGTGCAGATCGTCAGCTATACTTGTAGTGCACCAATAATTATTAATAGACTAAGGCTCTATATTCTTTTTACTTTCCTCTCCCAACAGATGATCGAATGCCTGATTCATGTCGAGTCCCTGCTTGCGAAGGTACATGAAGTACCGGGTAGATTTGCTTTTGAAAAAAGAGTTTTCTATATAATAAACACCTTTAGGATTACATTTTACGTAATTGCTTAATTCTCCCAGGTTAGCCTTGAAGTTTAAAAACTTACGCATTTTTATTCCGCTCATTCTTAAAGTATTTGTAGATCTTAAGTAAATCTGAAAACCAAATACTAATTATTTGCCCTGCAAATCCATTTGTAAAAATAGAAAAAAATCTCATCTCAAAATACTTAGTTTCAAAAATAGCATTTTCCCTCCTAAGAGGTGGAAATAAGTTGCGTATATTTGGAAACTCTCATGAAGAAAGGCTGGTTTACCATCTTAATTTTGACTTCTGTTACACTATCTGCCCAAAACAGTATTGTGGTTGAGAATGGTGAAGCATTCATAAAGCATGACCAGAACTTTATCCGAAACTTGGGCCACTTGAACGTTAGTAGTGAGAGTTTTGAAAGCCACCTCAATTTATCTACTTATAAAGAACGTTTTGAATTTCTGAATCAGAATACCGCATTAAACATTGATTATAACAATGTAACCTACACATATGTGAAAAAGTTTCTTTCCTATCGTTGGTATCCTAAAATTATTGGGCTTTCTGTCTATTATTTCCCGCTGTTCGAAAGCAAACTAGACAAATATGGAGTACCCAGGGAACTGAAATACCTGGCGGTAGTAGAAAGCGCATTAAATCCCAGAGCAAGATCCTGGGCAGGTGCCTCTGGGCTCTGGCAATTTATGCCCGCCACCGGATCGGAATATGGATTGCGAAGAACCCAATATGTAAACACCTTCCATGACCCCATGAGCAATGCAGATGCCGCAGCACGCTATCTTCGTGACCTACATAAAATATATAAAGACTGGAACCTGGCCATCTCAGCCTACAATTGCGGTCCGGGCAATGTAAACCGGGCTATAAAAAAAGCAGGTAGCCGTAACTACTGGCAAATTCGACCTTATCTTCCAAAAGAAACTCAGGCGTATGTACCGTCGTTTATTGCGGTCAATTACATTTTCAATTTTTACAGAGCGCATCAGATGCAGCCGAAATATTTCAAATACAGTTTCTTTGACCTGAAAATTATCAAAGTACATACAGACACCAGTTTTCAGGAACTTTCCGGAAAATTCGATATAAATATTCTAAGATTTGCGAACCCTCAGTTCAGCACAGATCATATACCTGCAGGCAGCATTGTTTATGTTAAATAAAAACGGGAAGATATTTTCTCCTCCTGTTTTTGGTTTAATTGTCAAGTAATTAATAGTTTTTCGTATATACCAGCAGGGTAGGTGTTCCCTGTTGTTTTTCTACAGTAATCGTCACATTTAACTTCTTCATCGGAAATTCGTTTTTACCCACAAACAACTGAGGTTGGACATCTAATTGGTCGAAATCAAGGCTATTCACAGGAGTAGTCGGAATGAAGGTATAACTATAATTAGGTTCATTGAAGGGACTTCCGTGCGGATTATCATTTTCTGCTTTAACTACCATATCAATCTTCGTGATGGGGTATGGCTCTGTGAGCGTACCGGAAAAATTAATTCTTTTTAGGTATAATCTGTCATTATCAGATTTATGAAAGTACATAACTCCTTCAATCGGCGACTGTGGTACGTTAAAATTTTCGGTATAATCCGTTAATACCGGTTCGCCAGAATCTTCTCTGCAGGAGGTTGTGACAAACAATAATGCTAGAAGAACAAATGCTAGATTTTTCATAAGACTAAATTGAAAGGATTTAAATTAAAAAATAATGTTTGGTGTAACTATTTGCGAAAATGAATTGCCCTGAGTATCGAAAAAAGTAACCGTATATTTTTCTTCAAGAAGGTTGATCCCATTACCCGCCTGAAAGTCTGCAATATTATTAAACCAATTGGTCAAGTTAATAACCTGTTGAGGAGATGGTGGCGTATAGTGAAACGTTTTAGTCACAATAGCATAGCTGGGACCGTTAGAATTACTGTTACGCCTGTAGTATTCCAGCTCAATACTGGTAATCTGAGCATTCTCCCTTGTCTTTGCCTGTAAATTTAAAGTAGCATGGTTAGCATAGAGACAGCAACCACTCTGGGATTTTTGCACAACCAAGAAGGGTGGGCTTATGAAGCCAAAGAAACTGGAAGTATAATTAATTAAAATTTCTTTCTCCAAACCGTAGTTATTCCTTGCTGTCAGTTTCACCTTCACCAAGCCCACCGATGTCGGGGTAAAGGTTAGAATACTAGTGCCGTTTTGAAAGGGAGAATAGGTGTTTAGTGGAATGTTAAAAGTACCCTGCCCATCCATCAATTCGGCTTTCACGTGAAAAGATTGGGTAGTGTTTCCTCCATCAAGAACGACAGTAATAACGTCTGACATATTAATATCCTTTTCGGTAGAGGTAGCATTGGCTGAAAAATTAAAATCAGGAACCTGCACATATTCGAGTTCGAAAATTTCCTCTTTGGAAAATCCTTTACTGTTCTTAATGATGAATTTCAGATTGTGAATTCCCTGCTCGGTGCCGGTGTATTCAAAAATATTGTTCTGGCTGATCAACTCATATTCGGTATTAGGATTCAGGGTATTTCCATTAAGCTTCAGAACCCCGTTCTTATCGGACGAGAAAGAAAAAGATGTATCTAGGCTGGAAAATGCATAATCCGGCATAATATTCATCTTCAAAGTGTTTAAATCTCCTACATTCTTTTTAATAAAATTGTAGTCTCTCTCTACCTTAAAGCTAAACTGGGCGCTGTCGTCAGTTATCGTGCTGTCCTCTCTGCAGGATATGAATAAAAGTAAAAAGGCTAAAAAAGTAACTCCCATATTGTTCATAATGTCTCCTTTTAATAATTATTATTTTAATTAAATGAATATTTAAGTCCGCCAAAGACACCATAGTTGCTCTTGGAAAAACTGCTTTTCAAATCGTAATACTGAGTGTAATTGACCAATAGCGAAACCTTTCTGGCAAGGAAAATCTCCAGTTCTGCACTTCCGGACAAACCGTAGATAAACCCTTTTATATCGCCCGGGATCACTGAGCTATAAAGGGGGCTTCTTGTATTACCGTTATTAACTTGTTCGTAAGCCCCATAAGCACCGGCCCATCCATTAAGGAGCACGGGGAAAAGTCCTTCGTAACTGTATCCCGCTGCTACATTAAGTCCATACTTTTGATAGGGCAGGAACTGCTGATCAAACATTTCTACACTATAATTATGGTAAAAAGCCTCTGCTTTCCCGAGGATTCCTTTGGAGCCGATCACTTTGCCATAGCCTAACTTGGCCATGGGACCTACTGAAAGATCATCTTGGCCCGGCATAATTCCGTACTCTGCATGAATCCATGACTGGGCATCACGCCGCCCCTGTGAGTTAATTGTAATCCCAAGAAGAATCAAAGTCAATACTATTACTCTTTCTCTCATATCTTACTATTATTAATTTACAAATTCTGCCTGCGAAATTTGCTTTGGAGTCACCGTTAAAACGATTGTCCTTTCACCGTCAGTTTCCGTCATAATGAACAGGAGATTTCTATTGTCGGCAATGGTAAATTTGTCAAAGACATAAACTATTTTCTGCGAGCTTTTCTTACCTATAGTTTGGGGTTGGTTAGTGTAAATTGGGACATATACTTTCTCTTCCGTCTCAATCTCTCGTCTCCCTGTTTCTAGAGGACTGGTGATAAACGAAATGCTTTCAATATCATAGCTTATATTTTTCCTGTTTTGAATCTCAAACAGTAAATATATTTTGTCCGCTCCGGTATAAACACCCTTCACATATCCTTCAATGCCCCGAACCAATGCGCTGTTTCTGTTCTTGATCCAGCCCCTTTCCTTAAGGAGATTTCTGGCTATGATTTCATGCTTTTGAGAAGTATCTGGAGACCCCGCGGAGTCCTTTCCAGTGGTTGAGCCTATTTGGTTTTGCTGCGCAATACCATAAACGGCACAATTAAAAAAAAGAATTATGGCTAATTTTCTCATGGTTTACTAAAAAACTACAATTGTACATTCAATATTCGCTGAAAGCTTGATTCGGTTATCGGAAGATCTGCTTCCGGAACTGCTTATCGTTCCACCTATTATTCCGCCCAGAACCGGTATCCTGCTCGCTTGGTTTCCTACCATATCTCGGGCTCTGTTACCCACAGAACTGGTTGTATTATCACTGCTGATACCTCCGGAAATTGGGAGTCCCAACATACCATCTGAGCCATAGAGTTGGAGTTGGGCGGGGATAATCTTATTTTTGATCTTAACTGTAGAGAAATTAACATCCAGTCTGCCGTTATTCTCGCTGGCAACACCAGTTACAATCTGTCCCTTTGCTGTTTCCACATTGTTGATTACAGCCGGCTCCAGAAGGACAAAAGACAGACTTCTGCCCGGAGTCGCATATCCATGCGATATAAGTTTTGCACGTACCTGTTTACCATCAGTTATTCTCTTTTCCGAAGGATAAGATGAAAAGGACTGCACGTAACCGTTATTCTTAACAGGATGCTGATCATCAGATAACGGGGAGACTGTTTCTTCTTTGGGAGCTTGATAGTTCCTTATTTCAGTGTAGCCAATGGAGTTATTCTTGGGTTCCTGCCCTTGCCACATAGAATAATCACCATAGGTGCTGTGGGAATTATAATTATTTCCTCCTGAACGTGCGGCCGAGGAGGGCTGAACGCTGTACACGGGTTCAGAATACGTTGATTCCTGATAAGTACCTCCAGAAATATCAGACAAGGCATCTTTAGATCCCTCTGATCTGGAATCGCCAAAAAGGTGATCAAGGGCGGAATTAAGCGACATAGTGTCCTTTCTTCCCAGCTGATTGGCTTCCGTTCTACTATTGTACTTTTTTGCTTCCACTGCATCCGGATTGCTTATTTCAGCCACATTTGTCTCTCCATCGCTTCCGCTCCAGGCTACAACTCCAAGAATAAGTAGAAAGGAAAACAGACCCGCCACCGAATACACAATGATCTTCCGTCTTTCCAATTCGGATTTACCTCTCCAAAAGTGCTTTATCTTTTCCATCTTCACCGAATTGTAGGATTAATATGTTCTCTCCTGATACTGTCCTGGATCTGTATTTGTTGCTCGGTCGGAGGGTCTACCTTTACAAGGTTTTCTACAAAATTGGTTATTAGATAACCAAACGGGTTGTAAGGATAGTTGATGTTCACTTTAGTCATTCGCATCTGTACATCCGCCCTGTAGAATTCTTCATTTCTTCCGTTTACCCTTTTTACCAGGACAGAAAAATCCAGATTCGGGCTGTCATCAATATTGCTAATATTCCAGCTGTCGGGAAGAATCTCGGCCTTTTGCACCAAGCCGTTAATGGAAAGAAAATCATTGTAATAACCTTTATTGTCTTTGTCCTTTATAATTTTGGTCGGCTGTTCGCCAACGAGCCAAAGAGCTTTTTCCTTTTTCTCTTTAATACTGTATTGATCCAGATCATAAAAATTCTTGACAAAATAATCTGCGTTGGATTTCAACACTTTTACCTTGTCTGTTCGGCTAGAAACAAGACTGAGCGGAATAAGATCTCCGCTGTTATTGATAGTGAATATTTTGTTGGTGCTGTCTGAGTAAATAGCCAGGGATACATACAGCATTGAAAGAACTGAAATAGTGCTGACAATGACCACCCCCCAAACCGTCCGGTGGTTCTTACGCATCTCACTGTAAATGTCCTTACCGATTTTTATCTCTGCTTTGTCATTTTTCATTTGCTCTTAATTAAAAAAGTTTCTTACCTCCCTGGTCACTATGGCAAAGAGTGAAAACTTCACCATGAATGATATCAGCAGCGCACCTATGGAATAACCAAAGAGCGTCCGTAAGTCAGTATCATAATTAATTTGATTGATGGTTAGCCCAATGCGCTCCTGTACAAATGTGAATATGGTATCCGTAAACTTTAATATCGCGGTATAGGCAACTCCCAAAAAAAATAGGCCTATGTATATTTTAACCCATCGAAGCAGCATATCCGGGTCATTCTTAATAGTGGAAAAAGCAATTGCAAAGGGGAAGATTACCTTAAACAGCTGAAGCAAGAATACTCTCTGCACTAGATACATTCCTACTACACCCATATCCAGAATGCGAAGCAGTTCCTGAAAGAAAGTCATCAGCCCAGCGGTTAGATATAAAGGGAGCAACGAAATATAGAACGACATCTTATCAAATACATCCATTTCCGAAACGCCTTCTTCGATCTTAGATAAATACTGTTCAATTGCGCCGTCTGGCAGAGCCTGTGGTGTTGTGAGGCTTAAATCTATCCCCGCAAACATCGTTTCTATAGCATTTACGATCCAGTCTGATCCCACAATGAGTAACCCGTAACCAATGATATTCATTATGCCACCTATCTTAGGTGCCTCCGGATTCTCACCGGTAATCAGAAAATTGCTTACCACTCGGATCAGAATGATTGTCATGGCTAAACTTTTGGCACCAACAATAGTGACACTGAATAGGGTAGTGCCCGATATTAGTTTATTAAGGTCTATCAGCCAGGAGTAATCCATATTTTAATAGCTCATCTTAATAAGTTTCACTCTTATTTCTGCATTTGCTGTTTTTACCTTCTTTAATTCGTTTTCCATAATCTGGATCCTCTCACCGTCGGTCATTTCAAAAAGATTATCGTTAAGAAGGGCCTTAACCGTCTTTACACTCCCGGAAATTTGACGGAGGTTGGTCTCCACTTCTTTCAGACTGAATCTGCCGCCTTTTGCTTTACGCAAACATAAATTGGCGTTGTTTATGGCTTGCTTCTGATGGTTAATCATGTTTTGAAGCTGACCCATTTGCCGGACATACGAATTCACCTTTTTATATTTTTCGTACCCCTCCTTCATCAGTTTATAGGATTGCTGCAATTGGGTAAGCTGCTGTGTGGACTGCGAAATCTGAATTCCCAGATTGGCATTTGCCGTAGCGTCGGTTACAGGTATTTGGCCGTATAGCAGACCTCCTATAATCATCATCAGTACTAATATCGTCTTCCTCATGCATATTGATTTTTGTGGTTGATGTAATTATTTATTGTGGTTTCCATATCGCCCACTTCGTCAAACACTTTCATCAGTTCTTCATTTTTAGCACCCTCGGTCTGGTACGCCCAGTACACCTGCTCGGGCACTTCCAATCGGTATACCTGATGGTGGTTGCCCCTCATAATAAAAACTTCTGAATACTTGCGTTCCCCTTCAAAGTCGGAGGTCAGAGAACTCATCTGGTTGAAGGCATGCTCGCTCATTCCGAAACGGCTTTGTAGTGCCCGGTAATCTTTTGCGTTCAGTACATAAAGAACCTGCGTGTTTTCAATGATGGTCTTGGCAATCTGCCCCGATTCTCCAGTCTCAGGGAGTTGCGAGACCGCCTGCAGAACGATCCCAATCGCTCCGTTTTGTTTTCGGACGGCTTGGAAGAAGTATTCAATCTTCTCCAAAACTCCCTTGAATTTAAATTGCTTGGCCACTTCATCAAAGAAAATGTATCCGCGTGTGCTTTTGTCTTTCCAGACCGTCTCGTTGATTACTGATGAGATTAACTGCAGCATGATGGACAGCAACAGTTCATTGTCTTTAACTTCATCCAGTTCAAATACGATGATCTTTTTGTCTCTGATTCTCGTGAGATTTGCATTGCTTTCATCAGAATAAAGAAAACTGTAGATACCTCCGTTTTCAAACTCGGACATGACAAAGAGAAATTCTTCGATATGAAAAAACTCCGGCTTTATTTGCAGGTCATCCAGCAGTGTATCCTTATTCTCCCGTACAGCCCCAATAAACTTCAAAAGGCTTTGTTCTCCACCCTGCTTGTAATAGGCTTCAATGATCTTCCGCAAAGCGGTCTTTTCATTTTCGCTGGCCTTACGGTCTCTTTTGTAATGGGTAAGTACAAATTCCGTTAGGTCTTCTATTTTGGACGCCGTAATTTCTTCATCATGCAGATCAAAGGGATTAAGTCCAATAGCTTCTCCCTCTCTGTAATGAACAAATACACTGTCCTGCGGATACAGTGCAGAGAGTTTTCGATAGGATCCACCCAAATCTACTATTACAATCCTTGCATGGTCTTCAAATACCTGCCTAAAAATATGGTTGGCCAGGAACGATTTACCGTATCCTGTAGGTGCGAAAATCATAAAATTCCTCGCTCTCACATATCTTTTTTCTTCATCCCAGTTGTCAACAATTACCGGAACATTCCCAATCCGCGAATTAAAGTATATCCCAGCCTGATCACTTTTATAATTGGTACAATTGTTCAGAAAGAGCGTTGCCAGGCTTAGATTCCCATAGAACATCTGTTTCTCGGAGAAGCAATGCGAAAACAGGTAGAATGAATTACAAAAAACAGAATTCAAAAAGTTTCCAACAGGTTGCCGGGTTTTTACATCGATATTACGGAACCGTTCTATAACTGCATTTCTACACCGCCTGATTTCTGACTCGCTGTTTGCGAGGAACAGAATATTGAAATGTCCCCTTATAATTCTTTCACTGTCTATATCATGTGCAATACTCTCTATCAGTACATCCAGTTTTTCAGCATTAGTCTTGTTATTAGGATCGAAGCTCGCAGATTTCTTCAGTAAATCATGCCGCTTGCGCAGTTTAGCAAGCTGCTGTTGATTATCTTCGAAATAAATTATTTGGTTGTACACATGGTCGAAGTCCAGCCCGAACGAAAACATATCTCCTATATTCTGGAAGAATTTGTACTTAGCCGTCGTGAATTCGCGATCGGCATGCAGCGCACTGAACTTTTGCGGCATACTTTCTTCGTCGCGGGTACAGATAGCCCCCAGCATGCGATCACCAATTTGGATGTATCCACCTTTCAGCTCCCGGTCGGTAACAAAATCGTATTGGAAATTGTTAAAATAGTAGTCGTAATGTTTAAACATTTCTTCTGCTGTAAGCGGTGTAATCGACAACGCTTTTCCACTATTTATTTTTGCGTTACCCAGAAATGCAATAATCTGATCCACGGTATTGACAAAATGGTTGATTTGGTCGTCATACCTTTCGAATTTCTTCCTGTTCAATCGCTTAAAGGGATTGGTAATCTTTGTTGTGAATATATCACCTGGAGGCAGCACGAAAAACACATAGCAACGGTGAGACAGAAACTGCCGCTGACTGAAATACTTCTTTGTAGCTTTCTGCAGGTAGTTTCCGGCCGGAAAGTGTTTTGTATCAAATTCAGATTGCAGGAAGATGTCCTGTTTCAGGAAAATTGAGCCCGATGGCATCTCCTTAAGAGCACGGTTCCATAGATCGTCCAGAGCCTCATAATCCTCAGCTCCCAGCGTATATTTTTCTGCAAGATCAAATTCATATCCCATGGCAAAAACGCCGTTCGTTCCAACGGCTTTGTTATCTTCAATATGTAGAAATACCTTATTCATCATCTGAAAACTTTTCCGGTAGCTTTTCGTCAAAAAGCCACTCATTAATCGTTTTGTTGGCCGATAAGACCAAAGAGGTGAAGTAGGTTACGGCAATGATTATTGCAACCAGTATAACTTTGAAAAGGGAAATTCCGGAAAGAAAGGAGAGAATGGAAAAGAGGCTTACAATGGTGGTTACCAAAAAGCCGAGGGTGTTAAGGCCATAAATGGTAGGCTTTTGTCGATATCCTTTCAGATTCTTTACCTTCTTCATCCATATCCTAGTTTAAATTTATGCTTCCCACATAATTGATAAGTCCTACCACTGCCCCCAGAATAGCCGCAAAAAGTACAATATTGGTTACTCCCTTTCGCCAGTCACCATTGTCTTTCACAAAGTGGCCAAGATTAACGAATACCACCACAATAAAGATGACAACAGCCACAAAAGGAAAGATCCCTTTTATTTCACTGGCAAGTTGCTGAGCCGGTCCTTTTAAGTTGATCTGAGCATAACTTAAGGCCGAAAATCCGAATGTAAATAGGGGTAAAAAGATTTTACGTTTTAACATATCAATACCTTGTTATGCAACGAATATATTATTTTTTCCAACTATACGCTACTTTTTTAACAAGTTTTAATAATTATTATCAGGGGGAAAGAATAATCGTAGAGCAAATGAAGTTTTTAGGTCGCTGTATGAGGGCATTCAGATCTTAGTGCTATACCTTGGCAGCATTCGTGATAAAAAGACTCAATAAATATTCGGGAAAGACAGTGCAGAGTATGGACAGGATTATAGTACTACCGTCTTAATTTATTTATATTTGAAAGATAAGTATCACTTTATCATACATATCTCCCGCCTGTGGGTTGTATATGTATACTTTTGTCATACATATATGCAAGTTGAGAACATTCTAAAAAACCACCGATGATTAAAAAAGTTAACATTGAGAATTTCGGCCTTTTTAAAAATTACGTCTGGGATTCTAGTATCGGCAGTGCGGAGAATTTTAGGATTGTCAATATAATTTATGGGAGAAATTATTCAGGAAAAACGACACTTTCAAGAATTTTTAAATCTGTTGAGGATGGTCAACTTCATTGTAATTATAGCGACTGTAAATTTTCTCTCGTGTTAACAGATGGAACTGTTGTCACACATAATTCATTAGAGGCAATCGGTCCCGACAATAAAATAAGAGTTTATAACACTGATTTTGTTGCTGAAAACTTAAGTTGGCTGCATAATATTGACGGAACAATAAAACCGTTCACAATTTTAGGGGCAAAGAATGTAGAATTAGACCGTCAAATAAAAGAAATTGAAGAGAAAATTGGAAATGCAGAGCAGAACACTGGAATGTTTAATAAGTTGTCCAACGCAACAGCATTATTTACAGATAAAAAAAAACAAGTTGATATTAGAAGAAATGATCTTGATGGCAAACTACGGACGAAAGCTCAAAACATAAAAAACACGGCAACCTTTAATTATCCAACGTATCAAATAAATACGATTAAAGGTGATATTTTAAATATTACTGATAAGACAAAATTATCCGACGAAGAAACTGATAAAAGGAAATTATTATTAAAGGAAGATTCTAAAGGAAGCATATCACATCTGGAGAAAATCAATATTGAATTCGCCGACTATTTCACGAAGACAAGTGAATTAGTTTCCCAAAAAATTACGGTCAGTAATCCAATATCTGAATTATTAAATGATGCTCTACTTCAAGAATGGGTACGGCAAGGAATTGAAAAACATAGAAACAAACGAACCAACTGTGGTTTTTGTGGAAATACACTGCCTGCAAATATCTGGGAAAAACTTGACGCACACTTTAGTAGAGAGTCTGAGGCTCTTCGTAGTAACCTTCAAAAGCTTATTAATGAGCTGGGGACTTTCAAAGTTGAAATTGAGAATCGCATAACAGTTCAAAAGGATCAATTTTATGCAACCCTGGCTTCTGAATTTGACGATACACTAAAAATATGGAAATCAGTAGTAAAACTTCTTGTCAAGTCTATTGATCAACTTGTGATTGAATTAGAAAAACGCGATAAAGATATCTTTAAAGAACAAAATTTAACGGAAATTGAAGATGTGACTCCTCAATTAGAAGAGCTTATAAAAGATTTTAATTTACTTATCCAAAAGCATAACGACAAAACTGGCTCACTGTCAAGTGATCAGGAAAAAGCCAAAAAGGAGTTACGCCTTTCGGAGGTCTCCACATTTATTGACACCATTGATTATCATAATGTACTTAAGGAGGTTTCTGCACTTGAAATTGAATTAGCGGGCTTAGAGTCTATTAAAAAAGCTACTGAACAAGAAATAATAAAATTAATTGATGAACGGCGAATTTTAGAAGCACAGGCTAAAGATGAAAGCAAAGGTGCTGAATTAGTTAATCAGCATTTAAATCATTTTTTTGGACACGACGAATTAAAATTGGTTGCGGAAGGATCAGCGCCAAATATTAAATTTAAAATTGTACGCGAAGGAAATGATGCAAAAAATTTAAGCGAAGGAGAATCTAGCTTAATTTCCTTTTGCTATTTCATTGCCAAGTTAGAAGATGAAATGAAAGATGAATTAACAGTTAATAAACTTATAATTTATATCGATGATCCAATATCGAGCCTCGACAGTAATCATATTTTCTTTATGTTCAGCTTAATCGAGAGCGTAATTGCAAAACAAAAAAAATATGGCCAGTTATTTATCTCAACACACAATTTAGATTTTTTGAAATATTTAAAAAAAATCACTTATCCAGATAAATACCAACCGATTCCAACAGAGAAAAAAATTGCCTCACTACAACATTTTATTATTGAGCGCCGAGGTAGAGGAAACACTAAAATGAACTTGGCACCGGCTTATCTAAAAAATTACATCACAGAATTCAATTATTTATTCAACGAAATTTACAAATGTTCAATATCGGATGCTGAAACTATTTCCCATCATTACCAATATAATTTTGGAAATAATATGAGAAAATTTTTAGAAGCTTATCTATTTTATAAGTTTCCTAGTCATGTTCTGACTTTAGACCAACGATTAAACAAATTCTTTGACGGCGACCAAATTTCAATTAATTTGGTAAATAGAGTTATTAATGAATATTCGCATCTCGGAGATCATTTTGATCGAGGTCTAGATCCAATCGATGTAGATGCCATCGGAAAAATAGCCACTGCGGTAATTGGAAAAATTCAGACCTCAGATCAACCTCAGTATGACGCACTAATGGAAAGTATTGCTGATTAAAGAACGTTCGCTAACATTGCATAACGGCAACGCCTGCTTTTTAGCTTCGTCAGAGGCTACTCAGGTAAATCAAATTTGCGTTCTCTAAGAATATTTATCTTAAGTTTACGGCACTGACCGTTATGCGCAACCGTTAGCTGTAATTTCAAACCAACATGCCAATAAAATATTACCTCTTACTGATTACTGTATCCCAATTTACTTTTTCGTTTAGTCAAACGAAGTTACCTTTTGATGAAAATTTATTATCGAAGCTAACGATGGACTATAATAATGATACAATTTTTCCAACGTACAAAAAATCAAATTTCGTTTATGTAAACCTAAAAACAAACGATACACTTTTCAACAAAAAATTTAAAGAAGCGTATCCTTTCATTAGAAACTCAGCTTTAGTCTTTGATGAAAATTCAAATTCATTCAATATTATCGATAGAAATGGGAATTTAAAATTTCAACAAGGGATTTTACAAAAAATATTAGAAACCAATCATCCTCATAAGTCGGTTATTCGATTTCTCAGAGTTGAAAACAATGTGCGACAGGAATTTCTTTATGATTTATATGAAAGTAAAATAGTGGGTGAATACATTAAACCAAATATTTGTTCAGAACCCACTCCACCACCAACAATACAAAAATTGAATAATAGTAAGTACACTTTAATTCTCGGAAATGGCAAAAAGGTTTCTTATGATTTTATTGAAGACGTAAATTCTTACGGATTTGTTGTAAAAAAAAATAATCTTTATGGTGCAATTGACTTTGAAACTGGAAAAGTGATTATTCCAATTCAATATAATAGTTATGCAAAAATTAAGACTGGACAAATTATCGCATTAAAAAAAGGGAAAATTTGGTATTATCATGGTTTTAAATTGCAGAAAAGTAAATATCTATGTCATGTTTATTTTCCTCAAGATGAATTTGATAAAAGATTTGGAATTTATAAAAGTAACAATAAGTATCATATCCTGCTTAAAGATGGAACAAGCTTATCCAAAGAATTTGATTGGATTTCCGAAAATGGAATTGTAGCTAAAAGCAGCAATAGTTTTTATTTCATACCGTTTAATACAAAAGACATTATTCCTTATTATGAAATTGAATAAAGAAGCTACAGCTAATAACTAAGCTTTCGTCTTGTCCGCAGGACAGGAGATGAAAACCGTTGAACGGAAGTTCCGGGAGCTTTGAGCAATCTTATGGAGTTTTCGACTCATAGGCAGTTTTTTGGAAGGACTACGAATATTAATCCTAAAATTCTAAAGAGTTGTCATATTTGGATTTTTAGACGGCAAGACTGTTTTCTAGCCCCCATGCATTATACTTCGATCTCAATATAGCGACGATAGCTCAGTATCGAATGTAAGCGATAAATTTCAAAGTTGTACTACATCTACATTTGCAAAAAAATTATCAATATTTCAAATTGTATAACATATTTCAAATATCCTTTCTTAGTTCAATTTTTTATTTAGTTTTACACCAACTAATTTTAACTAAATTTAATATGAGAAAGATTTTACTTTTTTCAGTGTTCTCCGCAATAACATTAATTTCTTGCTCCAGTGAAGATGATCATGTTGATCCCACTACACCTGTTAATTCTGTGGTAGGCGTTTGGAAACCCTCTGTTTTGAAAGTTTATTCGGGTACCAATAATTCTACAGTGCTATCTACAGAAAACGCAGATAACTGTACTAAACAATCAACTTATGATTTTAAATCTAACGGTACAGTAACTGCAACTGACATTGTTCCAGGAACCGGAACGGGGTGTGTCAATTTGGGCTCAGAAACGTTTAGTTATTCGTATAATGCAACGACAAAAATATTAAATATTGATGGAGACCTGTTCCCCGTAAAAACTCTGACCTCCGGTACTTTTGAATTTGAAGATGTAGATTATCAGCAGGATTACAATAACGATGGAGTAATGGACTATTTATATGTAACGTTAGTAAAATAATTTAATATACATAAAACCGAATGAAAAGGCTATTTCCAGGAAATTGGGAACAGCCTTTTATGTTTATTTACCCGTTCGCAATACGACCTGACCAACCTGATCTTGGATGTGAATCATCCATCAGGTAACTGGGAGCACCGGAGCCAGTAAATCTTTGGCTGATTTGAACGTTAACTATTTTCGCGCTCGAGATACATTCAGCAAATCTAATTTAGTGCCCTTAGAATTTACAGTAATGCGCTTTCATTTTCATCTAAGATCAAACGATTGTCGCGTTTGTGAAGCAACGTATCGCGTTCCGAAAATAACTCACCGCTTCAGGTAAGTCGACACAGAATTGAATCAGTAGCAATTCTTCCTGGTCACTTTCTTCCCAAATCCTCTAATCATAATATTTAATCACGATTATTTCAGTTCGATTATGATTCATTGGATAAAAGTATCTGTGTAATTCCGCAAAAAAAAGTCGCTGAAATTTATATCTGTTCTAATACACCGAGAGAATTTTTTACAAATTATTCTTGTTACCCATTACTCCAATTACAAAGGTCTCCATTATTACAGAGGTCATTTCGTTGCTGCTAAGCAAGGAGTTTTCCAAAGCGGGGATATCGCTGATGTCTTCCATAAACCTGAAACAGATTAAGCTGTCAACCATATACTATTCAAAAAAGTATCGCGTCACAACTTGACAGGGAGAGCCGCAGTATTATTGAAAACCTTTATTTATGGGCATTACCAAAGAATTGAAAATAATTGAAAATCTATGTCCTTTCAGGTGAAAGAATGAATTTGCAAGTTTGAACATTGATTCTGTCAATAGCGACTTGGGAAGTAATTAAGCAAACCGTTCTTTTTTAGAACATCATAGTACTTTTGAATAAATTTTATAATACAATTACATATGAACACACTTGTTATGATCGGCATACTCGTAGTATTGGTGCTAACATTCTTCACAATAGGAATTTTCAGAAAGAAGAAATTCAAAGGTTATTTGAAATTCATGAATATATTTGAAGGAGGATTTGAATCAGAAGATTAGGGTGCCGAGTCTTTCTTTTGATTTTAAGGAGTTGCGCATTTTCACTTCAATTGAGCCTTTTGGGTGATATTCGCTACGTATGGTAGAACATTCCGCAATATGGTATCAGCGATTATAGCTCGATAGATGTTTTGAAAATAGTTAACTTGTTGAGAATGGCATATTGAGCTATATTTATAAAACATTGCCTTTACCCTAATGTATTCACTCCAAAACACTCTTCGCCTCTCTCAATATTCTGTTATAATTTTCATCCAGTAGCCGCGCACTAATTCTAGTTTTGGGGCTAATAGCTTGACTATCCGCTTTGGAAGCAGTAATATTTACTATTTCGTTATTTCCATCTGACAGAAAGGCAAACTGTCCCACTTTAAGTTTGGTAAACTCATGAGCACGGTGTTTCGCGACCTCCCGTTCGCCTACAGTAGTACTTTTGTCACCCCAGCTGAACAGATTCCCGTCTGATCCTTTCTTCGTAGTAGATCTGGTTCGTTCTTTAACCAGTTCAAAATAACTCTCGTAGAATTTGGCGGTTTCACTATCATTGGCCTTCCCGAAAAACTGAGTAGATAAATTCGCAATAATCTCGCGGAAGCCGTCCCGGCCATACTGTACCACACCCTGCACAATGTCCTGCGCACAATAAATCACAGAAACACCAAAACTCCTCATCGTTGCCGGAATTTGAGCCATGTTCAGCAGTTTAATTGTGGGTGCTTCATCCAGCAAAACAAAGCTGGGTTTCCTTCCTCGGCTCATCATCTGTTTTGTAATGGTGTGAATTATTGTCGCATTAATGGGACTTAGGAACTCTGCACTCTTAGGCTCGTTCATCACCGACACTACAGTATTCACCTTTTCATCATTGATATTAAAATCGATCTCGTTGCCTGAAAGCACATAAAAGGCCTCCGGGAAAGCCACTTTTCGCAGTGCATTCGCCAAGGTAGAAATTACTGATGCAGTTTGCTTGGCTGAACCCAGACCTAACAGGAAAGTGGATCCCTGTACCGCCACTCTGACATTTGAGGTCAGAAATGCTTTAAGCTTGGCAAACTGTTCAGTAGCATCGTCACCGAATCTATCATGCTGTTCCGTTTGAATACTGAAGTCTACAGCCAGGATGAAGGATATGATGTGAGGAAGAGTACAATACTCTTTGTGGTCAAACCAGAACTTCAGCATTACCCCGGACAGCAGCGAACTGGCACTATCTTTAAAGAAATCATCACCTTTGGCCGAGCTGGTATGGATAAGGTTGTCCAGAATTACTTTTACTAGCTGATTTACATCCTTCTCACCGTGAATATAATCTGGGTGAATCGGGTTTACGCGGATACTCTTTTCAGGATGATGCAGCGCAATCACCTCCAACCTATCTCCAAACAAAGGCAGGGCAAGTTCGGTGAGTTCCCCGTCCTTATAATCATAGATAATTCCTGCGAATCCCGCCTTGGCAAAGTGCCGCATAAACAGGGAGTGAATTAATACTGTTTTTCCGGAGCCTGCGGCACCGAAGATAGCCACACCGCGCTGAATTCCCCGTACAACCTTTTTCCCCTGAGATGTTACAAACTCTATATCCCAGACTGGATCGGCAGGTTTGCGGTACGTCCATGCATACAACACCAATGATAGTATAAGGGATGGAAGTGAAAGGTAAAGTACGGTATACGACCAATTTTGTAAAATCAGCGCGAACGATATGGTAAGCGAAATATAAATAACCCCAGCCAGCCCTTTGTTAACGATCTTCTTAGACTTGAATAACGTAAACAAGAGAACGCTTAACGCGATTATCACAGTAATAATAATGAGCCAGTTTCTTAATGTGAGATCATAAAGTTCCATGCTATCGTGCTGAATATTAAAATCTAACTTCGGTTGTTCTTACCTTTAATTTTGTCTACTAATTTCAAAGCAGTATTTAAAATCCTCGTGACGCGTCCTGAAGTTTTCCTGTAGCCATTCGGATAATTCTTACTGCAGTCTCCATTGGGGTCTTCGGAACACTCATAGGAATGCGGAAACCTAACTCCTGGCTGATGTTGTTCAGCATGTTCAGTTTGCTGATCTCATTCACTCCGGTATTTCGTTTGGATTCTTCAATGAGAGGCCGAATCAGTGCCTGCCCCGTTTTGCGGGTATAGTTACTAACTGAGGATACAGTAGTGTGCGTACGGTTTCTTTCCTGCTTTCTTTCTTTATAGCCTTTATAGCTATGGGCAGGTGGCCGGTCGTACATAAATTTTCGGTCAAAACTTTCTTCCGTTTTGCTGAAGAATCGGTCTCTATTGAAGCCCACCACCGCATTTTTATTTGCCATCTTTGATTTCCGGTGATTGGCCAGTGGTGAAATGGAACCTTTGTATCGTCTATTGGGACAGTTATCGTATCGGGACACTATGATGTGTATATGGTACTGTTTTCCTCCTTTTTTCATACCTTCCCTCACGATCTCACCGGTTACACCGTCCCTGTGCATGCGTGACCTAATCTTTTCTGACTGTTCTTCTTTTTTCTTTGATGAAAGGGCCGTGTTCTGCTGAATCCTGGCGATATCCTTTTCATATTTGCGGTTGTTCATTACCCATTTATCATTGGCTTTGTAAGTCCTCTCTTGCTCAATTTTTCCCACCCACGCAAGATCCTGCTCAGTCATTGGCCTCATACGCAGATCCCGGCCCAGTTCACGTGCTTTTTCCTCTCTTACTCTCTGGTAATTTTCGTCGAATTCTTTGTCACCAATCTGAAACCCTAAGCTTCTCAGTTCTTTTTTGGTTTCTTGATTAATAATTTTTTCTTCCTTCTGCGAAGGCAAATTCTCAGGATTAAGATAGACTTTCCTCTCAAAGTTTTCGGCATAATCTCTCATCACATCCTTTGCATACTCCCGCAACATCTGATGCATCAGATCATTCTTAATAATCTCATATTGTAACTTTCCTTGCTCTGTTGCATCCAGTATTTTACGTTCCTTTTCACCAAATCCCCTACTCGCCAATTCCCTTTCTGAAACTGCTTCTAAATGGTCAAGCTCATCCTTGCTAGGGGAAACATTAAGTATGAAAAAGTTGCTCTGGGTTTGACGATGTCGGGATCCGGAATTATTGTCAATCAAATCTGTGGCTTCTTCCTGTGAAAGAAAAAGTTCCTCCTGCTCTCTGTCGTTGGTAAAAAATAAATTCTGCCGTTCCAGGTTATCATCGAAGTTGTTTCCGGAAAGATCTTCGAGTTCCTGGAAATAAGCCTCCACCACCTGCTCCCTGCCGTAATTTTCCTTATCAAGATATTCGGTCACGCTTTTACAGGATGGAGACAGATCAGGATTATGTTTAGTAAAGGATATGTGCATCAGCCTTCAAATATTTTTTCAAAATCGTCTCTACTCAACCTGGCTTCAAATGATCTGGAAAAAGCGCCTGACTTTAATTCGAATCTTGCCTTAATCACATTTATTTTCTTCTCCAAATTCTGTATGGTTTGATTACTTTGCAGGAGCTCTTCCAAAAGCTCAGCTTTTTCATTTTCCAATCTATTGATTACCTGGTCATTTACTGGGGGTGCAACTTTTTGTTCTCCGGAATCTGAATTATTAATTGCCTTTAAGATCTCCACAACAGATCTTTCCTGCAGGTTATACCCGTCAATTATTTTGTCAAAATACAGGGTAGCATATTTAGAAAGTCGCTTCTGCACACTTTCAATTCTTGCAAAAATGTGCTTCTCCATTTCAGCTACCGTTTTCTCTCTTTCGGTAATTTTTATAAACTCTTCCACTTCTGTTTTCTTCTCAGAAATGAGGTACAGAACAAGTTCATTATCGGTTTTAAATCGGAGATTTTTCTTTATCTCACGAAACTGTTCTAATGTATGTTCTGAAACATACATTTTCTTTGAATAGGATGTTATTTGGTCTACTTTCTTATCCATACTTTATTGATAACAAATTGTTTACAAATTTAATAGGCTACATTATAGTCTAGTTAATACCCTTCCATAGCACTATGTGCCTGATTGCCTGAACGTTGTCTTTAAAGACACGTTTCCTCTTGCTTTCCATTCCAACACGTAAATTTTCTGCAGGAAAAATATTTTCCTGAAAATTATTAGGCGAAAAAGCTAGTATCAAAGGTCAAAATACAAATTTGCTGTTAATAGTACAAATTGCATTTCTCAATTAGTCTTTACTGTTGGCATATCCTTCGGTTTTAAAATTAAAATTATTTGCTTGCTGTTTCTTCAAACACAAAAAAACCCTTCACAAATGTGAAGGGTTTGGCTTAAAATTGTTCTAAATATTTTTTCGACTTCTTAGACTGGATGAAAGCGCTTTTAATGTTTTCAATCCTGTTTGCAGGATTGGTGTCGGACCAACCTTTCAGGTAGCGAATCGAGTTTAAAAGTTCGCTGGTAATTCCAAATTGAAGCGCCAGTAACATCGAACCCATTTCAGCAATCAGTTCTTCAAAAGAATATTTTTCTTTGCTGTTGAAGCCTTCGTGAAGGTTTCGGTTTAATCGTTTTTCGTGACCTGTCCAATGAATGATTTCATGAAACAAGGTGGAATAAAACTTATCCTCTGAAATAAAATATTTTCGAAGCGGCATCTTTACAATGTCCAGAACCGGCGAATAGCTGCCGTGGGCGGTCTGCAAATATTCCACCCTCAAAGATGCCTGATCGGTTAGACCTTTGATGAATTTTTCACAATTATTACGTTCTTCGAAGTCAAGTTCCTCCGGTTCTTCTGTCGCAATATTTAGATTCAGTTCTTCCAGATTTTCAATTTGATTAGAATTGAATACAACATAATTTCTGATAATTGGCATTTTTGACAAGTTTTCAATATCGGCTGGTGACATCTTTTTTACTTGTTCTAAGGAGTAGATTTTTGAAGTCTCTTTATGTTTGTATATGAAGGTGAAAAATTCAATTATGACACCTTTAGAACCTTTTTTGAGTTTTCCGCCGGCTTTTGAAATGGAATTGAATGTTGCATATAAACTGCTGGTGAAACCGTTAGTAAGTGTGTCAATATACAGCGCAAGCAAATTAAATCCTTTATATTCATTTTGAGTAAATAGGTTGCGCGGAGTCTGAAACTTATAGTTTGTGTAAACTTCCCAATCCTGTACTTTTACTTTGTCAAGGTTTTCAAGTATACGGGTAATGAATTTGTCTTGGCCTTTAACAGATTGGTTAGAACTTCTTTTTTGAGTTTGGGGGGCTGTTGCATTCATAATATTATTATTTAATTAGTTATTTAGTTGTTTATCTTTTTATGTATTTATTTGGTAATGAGGACACGTTTTTTCTTTTAACTGAATGGTTTTGAAGTGACCGGAATAGGCTATCCCAAGGAATAAGGAACTTACCGGAAATGTTAAAGAACGCACTGCTGTTGTCTTTATTCGTTTAATTGAGGTGTCTTTTTCTTTGCTAAATGACCATAAAAAGGGAAGGGCGACTAAAACTGGAATAGAATGAAAGCCCGAAATGAATTTGCCCGCAGGGCTTGGGTGGGTTTGTCAGCCGGAAACGGCTGACGGATTCCCAAATTCATTTTTTTAGGAGAACAGCCCTTTTTAATTTTGCATACAGAAAAACACCGGAAATCGAATGAAGCACAGCTGTTGCGTTCTACGGTTCCGCAAGCTTTCACATACCCTGAAAGTTCCGGTCACAAGAAACCCTTCAAAAAAATATATTCCATTGAAAAGCGGTGGCTGCCAAGAGGCAAAGCGCATGGGAAGTTTTACGGAGATAGTAAACTTTTAGCCAGATACTTTTTAGCCGAAGCAGAGCGCAGGCTGAAGTGTATTTGGCGTAAAGAAAGTGAAACTATCTCCTGTAAAACACAATTGAAGTCCTGAATAAATGATACTTCCGGTGGAATGTTGAAGGTCTTCAGTTGTAGGAAAAGCTGAAGATAGATACATAACAGTTCCCAACATTGCGATAGTCGGAAAAGACATACCCTAAACAGCAGTTATTTAAAGTCGAGTGAGGTTAGTGGTCGAATTGATTCTCACTTTTGAAGGCCGCAGGTAAGTGAAAACTCGAGCTATCCGTTAGACAACTCAGATACGGCACAGTTCCTAAATGCATTCTTATACTGTTACCCTTTGCAAATCATTCCTACATCACCATACAGTTCATATAATCTTTCTACTTTATGACGGTATTTACAGTGTACCGGTTCTATTTACCACCGAGATAGATCGCCGGTGGCATTTAACAAAACATTAACATTTGGTTAAGTTTTTGTTTGCTTTTAATAAATAGCTTAGTGTTATAAAACATAATATAATGATGAACAAAAAAACAAAAGACCAGGCAGTGTGCAGTTCCCTTCTAACGGCAGTTTGTTCTTTATTTTTAGCCGCCACGAGTTTGCTGGTTAATTCTTGTAAGGACGAATTTTTGAACCCAGAGCCAGAAAAAGAGGAAAACTTTACTTCTACCATGACTGCCCGTATATTTTCCGGCGACTCTTTGATTTTACAAAACCCGTATTCGGTGACGAATATGGAAGATGCCTTACAGAAAATAAAAGATGAGAACCCGGATTTCCCTATCCGCGATTTTGCCATACAGGAAACGCACCGCTACCTGAAATTTAAACCTTCCACGGAGGAAGAGGTAGGCTTGTTGAAGCAGGATTCGACCATTCATTATTTCGATTACCGTATGGATTGCGAATATGCCGAAGGCTTTTTGGAAAGCAGGCTTCCTGATGCCGACTCCATTTCGGTGTACTATACTGCTGTTCCTGTAGGTAAAACCTTGCCTAATGTAGATTATGAGGTGCTGAGCAATCTTTATATTCCTGAAGAGGATGCTTATTTTGATGGGGTGGAAAATATGGAAAGTTATGCCATTACCAATGTAGTGGAAAACACCACCGATTTGTTTTACCATTTGCTATACAACGCTTTTGCACAAACTGGAAATGAGGAAGAACTTTTAACAGAACCTGCACCCAATGCAAGAGGATTGTTTTCCATATTTGCAGCAAAGTGGTATCCCAGCGGGAATATAAAAGTAAACGACGATGTGGCAGGAGTAAAACCGGTAACAGGTGCACAGGTCCTCATGCGGCAGTGGTTTACGGTAAGACAGGGGATTACTGATGGCAACGGTAATTTTTCCACAGGGTATGTGCGCGGGAAAGCCCGGTATGTCATTCAGTGGGAAAGATATAATTACAGCATACGGAACGGATTACTTTTTCAAGCTGAAACAAAAGGGCCTGATGTAAAGCAGCAATCTTGGAACACCACCATAAATGGCGGCGATGATGAATACCATGCAATAATACACCAAGCGGCTCACGATTTCTATTATGGATACAGGTTTGGGCTTATTTCGCCACCGATGAATAACCATCTATACAATTTTGGAAAACAGCATCAGGTGAAAATAGCAGCAAAAGAGGTAAACGGCGGTGGATTTACCGGTGTATATTCTCACGCAGCTAATGAGCTTACTTTTGGAATTTATCCTACCATCAGAATCCGGATGTGGACAAGGCCATCAGATCAAATATACGGAACCACCATTCATGAATTGGCTCATGGCTTACATTCTGTATTGGACAAGGCTTCGTATGATTTTATAGTACATAAAGGGGTAACCCTTCCCGGACACACCGTACCGATTAATGTAAGAAACAGCACGAAAAGATTGCTTGAAACATGGCCTACAACAGTGGAGATTCTGATGACCAATTATAGATATAAGACACAAGCTAACCAATATTCGGTTTTTTTTGGATCAAATCTTAATAATTATCAAAACAGAACGATAGCAGCGGACAATCATTATACTTCAGGAGGATATGACCTGATTGATGATTTTAATCAAAGAGTTGAGAATAACTCAACTGTATATCCTGTAGATAAAGTAAAAGGATATACAACTGTACAACTACAAAATGCCTTAGTAGGTAGTAAAAGTTGGAATGACTGGAGGGATAAAATTAAAAACAATTACAACAATCCTACTGAAATTTATGTAGATGAATTGTTTAATAATTGGCAAGACTAATGCAATGAAAAATATAATTTTATTATTAATATTAACTACGATTCTATGCAGCTGCCCTACTGAAGCTGGAGAAGATAAGACATACAAATACACAATTACTAATAATACGAATGTAGTTGTTGAGATTATACCTTACCAAAATCCTGGTAACGGACTTCCTGAATTAACAAAAAAAATAAGTATTCAACCGGGTGGAAAGTTTGAGAAAACTAAAATAGACGTACCTATTTATACAGGGTTTAGTTTTCGTGAAGCTTTGTATGATGGACATTTAACGAAAATTGATATAGTTTTCGGGAATGATAGAAAGATTGTTTATGATCATTGCAATACATGTGTTAATCCTCGTAATATTTTTGACCTTTCGTATAACGATGAATTCATCGAAACCTACACCATAACTCCAGAAGATTACCAAAACGCAACTCCCTGCAATGGGAACTGCTACTAAAAATAATTAATATTATGCATACCTCTCGTAAAAAAACGTGGTGTATTTTATGTAAATTCTTCAAAAAATAGTTTTATTTTCGCGCTATCAATCTATAAAAAATATAATATGAAAAAAATTTTACAGTCTCTGTTTGTAGTAATGCTGATGCCGTTCATGCACGCGCAAATCTATAATTTAAGTCTGCTTTCATCACCTTATGTTCCACTAACGGGTTCAACTTCACTTACAAACGGTACAGTTTGGACTTCGTGGTCAGGAATTAGCGCAACAGCGAATATTGGTTTCAACTTCGTAGCAAACGGTAACCTGAATACCAACGCGTTGCACTTTGATACAAATTTTGTCCCGACTGTTGTCTTTTCAAATCAGCCAAATCCCAATACCGGTTTCATTTTTGCTCCAATAATTGCTGATACTGCCGACCGAGGATTCGTAAGCG
Source organism: Chryseobacterium sp. (assembly GCF_008831505.1). Classification (NCBI taxonomy): domain Bacteria; kingdom Pseudomonadati; phylum Bacteroidota; class Flavobacteriia; order Flavobacteriales; family Weeksellaceae; genus Chryseobacterium; species Chryseobacterium sp. The sequence continues at coordinate 44,151 of NZ_CP044508.1, forward strand.
GAACTTCACAATCAAATATTTCCTACAAAACGGAAGGAAATGTAGGAAGCAGAATTTTCAAACTTGAATGGAGCAACATGGGCTTTTATAATGAAATTATCAGCGATAATGTTTCTTCAGATTTTATCAATATACAGCTATGGCTTTACGAGGGTTCCAATATTATTGAATATCGTTTTGGAGCAAGCAATATTTCCAACCCCGCGCAAAGTTTTGACGGCGATCCTGGTTTTGGCTGCGGTTTATATCCCGAATTCGACTTTAATACAGGAGAAATTATAGGAAGTGCTTATGCATTAAGCGGCAATGGGAGCAGTCCAACATTTGCTTACACGCCAAATTACGAAGTATATGTTACCTCTGCACCTGCAAGCGGTACTGTTTACAGATTTTCGCCATCCGCCCTTGCAACAAATGAAACAAACACTTCCACGGCGGCAGAAATTTTTCCTACTATTGTAGATGATAACTTTAATGTAAAACCAAGATCTGGTAGTAAAATTAAATCAGTTACCGTTTTTGACTTGTCAGGAAAGATGATCATCAGTACTAAGAGCACTGATAAAATCTCAATGTCCGGGGTCGCAAAAGGAGTTTATCTGGTTGTAGTAGAAACAAATTCAGGAAATTCCTCCTCAAGAATAATTAAAAGATAACGTTAAAAATCAAAAACCTTGAAGTCGCGGATTAAACATCCGGGACTTTTCTTTTTAAATCTTTAATATCTGACACTCATGAAAAACTCCATATTTTTATGGAGTGGTAAAATTGCAGAATGCAAAACTTAAACAAAGATGCTGTAACTGTTACGGAAATCGCGAGCTTTCCGATACTTTGGTTGCAGCAGGGTGAATGATAGGAGATAGGAGTCAGGAAATTGCTTGAAGTACCGATATATAACACATCCGAAGTTTAAGATTCTGAAATTGGCCCACACAGCGGTTTGGGCAAATAAAGGCTGTGACCTTCTCCCACAAAACACTCTACTTTTGAGTGTGCCTAAGAACGGGAAGATTACAGCTGCAATTACATATTCGACTATTGGAGGACAAAAATATCAAGCGTAAAGATTAGCCCTCTTAAAAAAATAAATCCGTTCCGGAATAATATCGGAACGGATTCTAATCCTCAGTTTATGCGTCCTTATTACATCGCTTCGAAAAGCGCCAGTTGCTGGCCTGTGGAATCCTTAAGAGTAAGGGTTTTTCCCTTTACCTCATAGCGTTTAGCTTTTCGGAACACATTGGTGAACCCCTGCTCATCTATCTTTACATCCAAACATGCCTTCATAGTCATTCCTATATTATCGGCCACGTTAATACCGTCTTTTCCGGAGAAATTATACGTTCCAAAAAAATTGTTGCATCCCGCGAAACCGGTAATTTTACCATTACTCCTCAACATAAAACCCTGCCCTTGTTCCTGATTTGCTGCCATCTGGACCGGCTTACCATTCATCTGGGTTAAAGTCCAGTATTTATTCACAACCGGATTTTTACTCATTTCAACAAATACCGCTAATGATGCTCTTCGGCCAACATTCAGCATCAGCTTTCCATCGCTCATAGTAAAGTTGTCTGCCGTTTTCAAGACTTCAAGTACTTCCTTTTCAATATTCATATCATAAGGAGCGCACATCATGCGAGTGGTAGCCAACTGGGTAAACCTGATCTGCGTGCCATTCGCTATGTTAAAATTTCCGTTTAGTGTGTTGCAGCCTGCGTTACCCGTAACTTTATTGTCTTTGTCTAAAGTTAAATAAACCGGCGCGCTTGTAGTAATGTCCTGTCCTTCCAGCGTAACAAGCTCCCAACTTTTCTGAACGAGGGTAGATGGCGTATTTGAAGTTTTGGAAACAGAAGCACAACCGGTAAACAATGACGCAATGGCTAGGGTGACGAATATTTTAATTTTTTCTTGGATTTAAAGGATAAAAAAGGCATGATAAAAGATACAAAATCTTCCTCATGGTCCACTTAACTGCCGCGTTCATTGCAAATCCCAGTCCAAACTTAGTTAATTCTCTCGGAGACAACCGATATTCCGGTCAGTAACTTTTTATAGTAAAGAATTAAAACATTGATCAACATGCAACCGGCAATTGTATTTGGTAGAACCTATAACGTCTTTACACTTATTAAAATAATTTGGGTGGTTCCGTAGCTCTTGCGGACTTATTAATTTGCTTTAGAATAATCCCACAAATATTAGAGCCATCAATCTGCTGCCAGCTTAAATAAGGAAGTCGATACCCTGAGATTGATTTAGATTAATGTTGCTATTTGCAATTTGGTACCGTTGGTTCTCAAAGCTAGGACCTTGTATTTTTCACTCGTTTAGTATAGGCAATTCAATACCTGTTATTTTCTGCACTACCTCAAATTGATGATCTGCCACTTCTTTCGATTTAGGAATTTCTTTTGAAAAATAGAAATCAGGTGTAACGGGAATGATATAGCGGCCATTTAAAAACCTAACTTCAAAAAGGAAATCATCTGCTACTTTCCGAAGCATATTTCCATTGGATTTTTTAATCAAGCCACGCGATTTGCAATATTCAATAAAATCGAAGTTTTCAGTTTTCATTCCTTGGTTATTATCCAATAAAAATAATAAACATTATGTTAAGTTAAGCAAGCGTTTGTATTTTAGAACCATTTTAAACCGCTGAAGAACAATAGATAACTGTACATGAAAGATTGCACATTTGTAGCAAATGTTCAGCAGTTTTAATGCCCAACAGTGATTAACGTAAAGCCCGAATAGAAACTCTCATCGGCTGTAAAAATTTTCTTAAAAGAAATATCCACCAAGAAAACAAAAACCCCCTGCTACGCAGAAGGTCCCAATTTAATATGAAATGTTTGTGTTTAAAATATAATTACAATTAGTAAGCCAATGAGTCTATCTTTCTAACGAGAGTTGTTGAAAGTTTCAAGGAGATCGAAATATTACTAAAAACTCCATTATAACAGGAATCAGAAAATATTTACAAATTATCATTCTTCGGGCAGTATTCGCCTTCGAAATTTCTCAATTGAGCAGAAAGTCCTTCCTCAGACATATATCTAAATCCTGAACTTTACATAAGTCATGTAACAAGACCAAACATAAGGTTTGCTGGGCAGATACAGGAGGTGTAAATCAAAATAAAACCGCTTTTTAATCCCGCCTCCTTTATATAATCACCGCTTTATCCGTATTTTTGAACGCTATGGCCCGTGGTAACTCCAGGCCTGATAATCAACATGCATATGGACGGAACCAGCCTCACCCCAGAACAGGAAAAGATCAATGCCTTAAGACAGCTCTTGCCCGAAGCCTTCAGCGAAGGAAAAATAGATTGGGAGAAACTGAAAGCCACGCTTGGCGAGAATATCAACTTTGCAAATGAGCGCTATGTCCTCAATTGGGCAGGTAAAAGTGAGGCTTTTAAAGTAATGCAGATGCCCACTACCAAAACCCTGGTACCGGCCAAAGACGAAAGCATCAACTTTGATGAAACCGAAAATATCTTCATTGAAGGCGAAAATCTGGAAGTGCTGAAGGTGCTGCAGAAAAGCTACTTCGGTAAGGTAAAAATGATCTACATAGATCCGCCGTACAACACCGGTAATGATTCCTTTATTTATCCTGACAAGTTTAGCGAAACCAAGGCCGACTACGAAAAACGCGTGGGCGATAAAGATGAAGAAGGCTATATGACCAAGGACGGCATGTTCAAAAAGAACAGCAAAGAAAACGGCCAGTACCACAGCAATTGGCTCAATATGATGATGCCCCGCCTCTATCTTGCCAAAAACTTATTGCGCCAGGACGGGGTGATCTTTGTTTCCATTGATGATAACGAAGTCCATAATCTGCGGCTGCTAATGAATGAAATTTTTGGGGAAGAAAATTTTGTGGCGCAGTTTATCTGGGAAAAAAGGATAACAAGAGAGAATAGACGGGTTATTTCTACAAGACATGATTACATATTATGTTACACAAAGAGCACAGTCGATGCAGAAAGAATATTAGGACTGCTACCGATGGATAATGATGCTATTATGCGGTATAAAAATCCCGATAACGATTCTCGAGGTGATTGGACTTCTGTTCCTGCAATTGCGCAAGCAGGCCATGGAACAAAGTCACAGTTTTATACTTTAAAAACTCCAGCTGGTCGTGAAGTTGACCCTCCTTCTGGTTCATGTTGGAGGTATACTCGATCTAAGATGAATGAAGCAATTGCAGATAACAGAATATGGTTTGGTAATGATGGTAACGGTGTTCCTCGTATAAAGAAATTTTTAAATGAAGGACAGCAAGGGCTCACACCCGAAACACTTTGGTGGGCAAAGGATGTGGGAACAAACGATACGGCAAAAAGAGAACTGACTAAATTATTTGATGGAATTGCAGTTTTTGAAACGCCAAAACCTTCCTCACTCATTAAGCGGATACTTCAATTATCACAAACAAAAGATCAATTATGTTTAGATTTTTTCAGTGGTACGTCTCCTTTGCCTGATGCAATTATGAACTTAAACAAAGAAGACGGCGGCGACAGAAAGTACATCTGCGTACAGCTCCCGGAACTTACCGACGAAAAAAGTGAAGCCTACAAAGCCGGTTACGCCACCATAGCCGATATCAGCAAAGAACGCATCCGCCGTGCGGGTAAGAAAATTGGGGAGGAAATTCAGGTAGAAATTGCAAAGACAGAAGCAGAAATTACCAAGCTCCAGGCAGAACTACCCACGGATGAAACCAAAACCGAAATTGAAAATCTGAAAGCCAAGGTTACACAACTTAGCAATCAGGATTTAGGTTTTAAAGTGCTGAAACTTGAAGACAGCAATTTTAAACAATGGCAGCAGATCGAGGGCAAAGACGCGGACGCACTGGCGGAGCAAATGAAACTGTTTATTGATCCTGTGGCAGAATCTGCCACCATAGAAAATATGGTGTACGAGCTTCTATTAAAAAGCGGGAAAGGCCTGAACAGTACGATTGAAAAGACAGAAAATTTTTTCAGAATAAACGGTAACGAGCTGGTACTTCTTTTCGAAAAAGCTTCCCAGGAAATCATTGATTCGGTAATTGCAGAAAAGCCTGTAAAGGTGATCGCCCTGGATAAATTATTTACCGGTAATGATCAGCTGAAAACGAACACGGTGCTGCAGATGAAAGATGCCGGCGTGGAATTTAAAACGATATAAATGAGCCAGGATTTAGAAAAAGTATTGTTTAAAGATCTTGCCCAACTCATAGAGCAAGGCAAGCAGCAGGCGGTAGCACAGGTGAACAGTGTTCTTACGATCACCTATTGGCACGTTGGCAAGAGGATCAATGATCATATTCTGGATAATAAACGTGCGGAGTATGGCGAAAAAGTAGTGGCTACCATAGCAAAGCAACTGGAAGACCAATTTGGCAGGAGTTATACTTTGCGTAATGTGAGAAGGATGATGCAGTTTGCCGAGCAGTTCCCGGAATTAAACATTGTGACACCACTGGTGACACAATTGAGCTGGTCTCATTTTGTGATTTTGCTAAGTTTAAAAAATAACGAATCGCGCATGTTTTACGCACAAAAAGCAATTGCGGAAAGATGGAGCAAAAGAGCATTGTCTCACCAGATCGAGCGCAAAGCCTACGAGCGTAACGAGATAGCTGTCCTACAGGTCTCTGATGACTTTGCAGAGTTACAAAATAATTTTAAAGACCCCTACTTCCTGGATTTTTTGGGCTTAAAAGAGGGTTACTTAGAAAAAGATGTAGAAAGTGCCATTATCAAAGAGTTACAACTTTTCATTCTGGAACTGGGTAAAGGTTTCGCCTTTGTAGAGCGTCAGAAACGCATCATACTGGATGGTAAAGACTTTTATCTGGACCTTCTATTTTATCATAGAAAACTAAAACGTTTGGTAGCCATTGAATTAAAGCTGGGCGAGTTTAAGCCTGCCCATAAAGGCCAGATGGAACTATACCTGAAATGGCTGGACAAACACGAAAAACAACCGGGCGAGAACAGTCCCATCGGGCTAATACTGTGTGCCGGAAAAAGCTCCGAACAAATCGAACTACTGGAAATGCACAAAGACGGCATCATGGTCGCCGAATATTGGACGGAATTACCACCTAAAAAAGAATTGGAGGATAAATTACATTCCCTGCTCCTGGAAGCCAAAGAAAGGATCGAAAACCGCAAAATGCTGGAAGAATGAAGTTAACTTTCGAATCCAATCTCAGCTATCAGCTGGATGCCATAAAGTCCATCACCGATCTGTTTGAAGGGCAGCCTTTGGAAGATTCTGTTCTGGAGTTTGACCTGAAGGAAGAAGGAGCCCTGAACCTGATTAACGGTGTGAGCAATAACCTTATTTTATCTGAAGAACAAATTCTTGAAAACCTGCAAAGCATTCAGACCAGAAACGAAATTGAAATTTCGGCTATGCTGCAGGGCATGAACTTCTCGGTAGAAATGGAAACAGGAACCGGAAAAACGTATGTGTATTTGCGCGCGATTTACGAACTGAATAAACTGTATGGTTTCAAAAAGTTTGTGATTGTTGTGCCTTCGGTAGCCATTCGCGAGGGGGTATTGAAAAATCTGGAAATCACGCACTCGCATTTCCAAACCCTTTACGACCGGGTGCCCGTAAACTTTCAGGTGTACGACAGTACAAAAGTATCTACTTTGCGGGGGTTCGCCACCAATAACAATATTGAAGTTCTGGTCATCAATATTGATTCGTTTGCCAAGGACGACAACATCATCAATAAACCCAATGATAAGCTAAACGGACAAAAACCGGTAGAGTTTATCCAGGCTACCCACCCTATTGTTATCGTGGATGAACCGCAAAATATGGAAACTGAAAAGCGTGCTGCTGCAATTGCGAAGCTGAAAGCACTCTGCACGCTACGCTACTCTGCCACACACAGAAACCAATATAATCTTACGTATAGCCTGAACCCGGTAAAAGCATATGATCTGGGTCTGGTAAAGCAAATTGAGGTAGATTCCATTATTGAGGAAAATGCGTACAATGATGCTTTTATTTCTGTAGAATCCATCACGGCTACAAAAACGAAGGTTACCGCCAAAATTTCAATCAACAGTAACGAAAACGGCGGTGTTAAAAAGAAAACGACTACCGTAAAAGTGGGCGATGATCTGTACAAACTCTCTAATGAAAGGGAAATTTATGCAGATGGGTATATTATTGAGGAAATTGATGCAGCAAATCAATGTATTTCACTCTCGAACGGAAACTTACTTTATAAAGGAGACAGCCAAGGAGATTTATCGGATGAAGTGATGAAATTCCAGATACGCAAGACCATAGAAGAACATCTGAAAAAAGAAAAGCGCCTGAACAAACTGGGAATAAAAGTTCTGTCATTGTTTTTTATTGACAAAGTCGCCAATTACCGCAGCTACGATGATGCCGGAAACCCTGTAAAAGGAAAGTTTGCTGTGTGGTTTGAGGAAATATATCAGGAGTATATTTCAAAGCCCGCATTTTTGGAACTCGATAAATTTCCTGTAGCAAACACGCACAATGGGTATTTTTCCCAGGACAAAAAAGGAGCGTTTAAAGATACCTCTGGCGAAACCAAAGCAGATGACGACACGTACAGTTTGATCATGAAAGACAAAGAAAAATTGTTGGGATTGGACAACTCTTTGCGTTTCATATTTTCACATTCCGCCTTGCGTGAAGGTTGGGACAATCCAAACGTCTTTCAGATCTGCACCCTGAACGAAACGAAATCCGATGTTAAAAAACGTCAGGAAATCGGTCGGGGTTTGCGGTTGGCCGTAGACCAAACCGGAAAAAGAACTTATGACCAGAACATCAACCGGTTGACTGTAATTGCGAATGAATCATATGACGATTTTGCAAAAGCTTTGCAAAAGGAGATTGAAGAAGACTGTGGAGTTTCATTTACCGGAAGAATAAAAAACATGCAGGCAAGAACACCTATCAGATATCGAAAAGGATTCGAGGCCGATCCAAAGTTTTTGGAAATCTGGGAAAAAATAAAAAATAAAACCACCTACCGTGTAGATTATAAAACTGAAGAGCTCATTACCTTGGCTGCAAAAGCCCTAAAAGATTTACCCGAAATTAAAGCGCCTTCCATCCGTTCTACTAAAATGGGAATTACCATGTCCGAAGAAGGCGTTGATACACATTACGTAGGAGAAAAAGTAGAATCATATGGCGGTTATTCCTGGAAGATTCCGGATGTTCTGGGTTATATTCAAAATCGAACGGAACTCACACGTTCCACCATTGAAAACATACTGAGCAAATCTGGAAGAATTGAAGATATCATCGTCAATCCGCAACTATTTTTAGACCTGGCCACAGTGGCCATAAAAAAAACTTTAAACAGTTTAATGATCGACGGAATTAAATATCAGAAAATCGGCGGTTCAGAATATGGAATGGCCTTGTTTGAAGCTCAGGAACTCGAAGTGTACCTGAACGACTTTTCATTTAAAGTCTCCAATTTGTCGAAAACCATTTATGAAGAATTTGTGCCTTTGGATTCCGGTGTTGAAAGGAGGTTTGCGAAAGACTGCGAAACGAGCGACCAGATTAAATTCTATTTCAAATTACCCAGCTGGTTCAAAATCCCGACACCCATCGGAAACTACAATCCGGATTGGGCATTGGTATTTGAAGATGACAAGAGAATCTATTTTGTAGCCGAAACCAAAGACACAGGAACACCACAAGTTGACCTATCAAAACTAAGTGGAGACGAGCAAATGAAAATAAAGTGTGGAAAGGCGCATTTCACTGAGTTTGATGGGCTGGAATATAAAGTGGTGAATAAAGTGGGGCAGTTGATTGGGTAGCTTATAAAAGGAAGTAAAAATTATCATGCTACGGCATAATTTCGCAATATGAACTTAGATAAAATAAAGAAACTTACGCTTAGAGCCTTAATGTCGGACGAAACGCTGATGCACAGTTTAGTTCTAAAAGGCGGTAATGCACTGCACCTGGTGTATGACATTACCAATAGAGGATCTATAGATATTGATTTTTCAGTAGAAAGAGAATTTACTGCAGAAGAATTTGAAAAAATGCCTGTATGGATGAATTATATACTAAACAAAACATTTGGAGAGGCAGGTCTTTGTGTGTTCGATGTTAAGTTTGGAGAAAAGCCAAAATCAGGAAGTATTCCCGAGTGGAAAGGATATTTTCTAGAATTTAAAATCATAGAAAAGGAGAAAAGATCGATTTTGGAAAAAGATCCTGAAAAAATGAGAAAGCACGCTATCAAGCTTAATGACCAATCCCCTAAATATGTTGTTGACATCAGTGCTTATGAATATGTTGATGGGGCAACCACCACAGAAATAGATGGGGTTATCTTAAGGGTTTATACTTTGGAGATGATTCTGTTTGAAAAATTGAGGGCGCTATGCCAGACCATGCTTAAGTATAGAGAGATAGTGACTACAGCCGGTCAAAAGCACAGAGCAAGAGACCTATACGACATACATCTTATTTACAACAGTCGCACTTTGAACCTAGATCCTAATTTACTTATTGAAATATTTAAGGCCAAGCAAGTACCCATAGAATTTCTGAAAGACTTAGAATCCTTAAGAGAACATAACAGGGAAAACTGGGAAACTGTTATAGCATCCATTCCTGAGTCTGACAGGTCCTCATTAGATAGTTATGATTATTATTTTGATCAGCTTCTCGTTATCGCCGAGCCTTTCACAAACCTTTAGGAAAATAGAGATTCCACTTCTCTGAATACTCTTGGTGCAGCATGGTATAAGTCAGATAAAATCTGAGATTTGAGCGCTGTAGCTCTAAAAATTTTTTATATACTTCTTCGCCATAACCAGCTTTTTGAAGGTAAAATCCTATCGCTTGGTGATACGGGTAGATAAAATTCATTTTTGAATAATACTCGTACAATTTATCCGGATCTAACAAATTTCTGGCGTTACTAAATGCTTCTAACACCTGCGTAACGCCTCCAGAGTAGAAAGGCCGTACACAAATATCAATAAGAGTTCTTTCCAGATCAGACATCTTATAATGATCCCTGAAGGTAATTACCCCAACGTTATTCTGATGTTGCGCGTTGATAAAGTTGATGGCGAAAGTTTTATAGGATCTTTTATTACCAGTTATTCTTGGAGGTTTGGAAAAGACCCGATCTACATTATCTTGACTTATAGAATTATTATATTTCTCCAAAGAAGGCCGCTCTAGTGTAAGATAAATTTGTTTTGGTATCTGAAGTGTCAGATTATGAATATAAAGTGCCGAATAAAAGCTGAAGTAGGAGCTTCTGGATCTTACAGCCGCAATATCAAAAATATCAGGTGTACGTTCAGGTAAATAATATATTTCGGAGGAATGGGCCTCATCAGATTTTATATGCTCCTGAATCAAAAGGTTTTCTTTGATTAAGAATTCCTTTATCTCACTTCTTTTGATACTTCGTAATCCCCATATATTATTGATTTGAGAAAGCAACCGCTCAAATTCGATTCTGCTCAGCACAGGAAAGTCTGTCTCTAAAAGAACCTGCTTTATAACTGATATTTTCTTTGCTATTTTATTCAATCTATCCTTAATATATTTCATATATGAAATATATTATAGGCAAAGTTACAAAAAAAAATCTAAAAAGTCAAGGTATCAAAGCATTACAGTTTAAACGTATTTGTAATACCGATAGGATCTCTTGTAAATATAGCTTACAGTAAACTATGAATTAAAGATAAATAAACTTACGTATGGCTCATATGTGAATTGTTAACTCTACCATCGAGCAATTCCTTCAGCTGCTCATACTCTAGTTTATCCAGCAAGTCCAGTTCATTTCGTGTGGCCAGCCTGATAATTTCGCGCGCTTCCCGGATCCGGTTCAACATGGGCAAGATGATTTTCTTTCCGTGATTACAAAAGTATCAAGATCCTTTGCCGATGTCGGCAGTTTGTACCCCTGTCTTCCGGAAGCGATCAGGATTGCTCGATTGCGCAAGTTTCCGATCACTTTCGTACGGAAATATTCTTCCTGCATACGTTCCGGGCGTCTCTGGTTTAGGTGACCCAGGATTTCCGCAGTCGTTACGTACCGATTAATTGGATTGGCTCGCTGCAGCCGCAGTAATAATTTCAAAAAATTAATCTGATCCTTTTTCTGCTGATCTGTACCTGCTTCCCGGTCCAAAAAATCCTGAATCCTTAAGAACGAAATCTCTGCTATCCTTTCATCAAAAGTTTCATCAATGTTGGCTTCCCGGAACTCACTGAAAGACAGTTCACGAGGGAAGAAATTCAGACTACTGATGATCGGCTCCAGTATCTGCTGAAATTCCTGGCTATGTTCTGACTCCTTTGAGCTGTCGAAAATATAACCTAGCGTACCAGCCACAAAGTCCGCAAGCTGAATGAATTCACTGAGCTGACTGTTCTGAATATTGAAATCGGATCCTGAGAACAATGCTCTTACGTGATGCTTTTCTACATACTTTTTGAATTCGCGCATGAAATCATTGCTGCCGTATTCATCCACGTGAAGATCCAAACTTGGGAAAGTTCGGAACAGTTCCTTATATAGGAGATTGTTGATGAACTTATAGAATGACTTTCTGTATTTAAAACCTTCACCCGACAGTTTGCGTTTATCTACGATCACTGCATATATAGAAATATCAAGTTTGGCAATGTCCTGTAGGACACGCTTTCGCCTGGCATGATTCGGCCCTACTACTGGACTTGATTTCTCCGGTCTGGAAATTATGTTTTCTCCGGATTTCATTAATGTCTTCGCGAAGTCGATCAATGTTTTCTGTCTTGGTGATAACAGTAGCAATGATGAAGTGACTTCCCTGCGTTTGAAAGTCGAAGGAGTTATTTCCAAACTCATCTGCGAACGCTGTTATCGATTGAGCCAATGTCTCTTACTTTATAAATTTCTCTTGTAAAAATACGCAAAATGATGGAAGATCTCTGCATCAATCATTACTAAATACCTTATTAAACTGCTACAATCTGAAACGATTATTTCTTTATGCAATTAGGCATTAATGTTTTTATTCCTTACTGCTATTTATTATTCTATACACTGTCGCTTTATGGACATTGAAAAGCTGCGCAAGTTCCACGGCAGATTTACCACCGGCATATAACTGCACGATTTCCTGAACTTGGATCTGTTTCAGTTTAGGGCGCCTGCCTCCTACTCTACCCTGACCTTTTGCATACTCCAAACCTTTAATCGTTCGTTCTTTGAGCATACTTCTTTCAAACTCTGCAAAAACTCCCACCATCTGCATCATCATTTTTCCGGCGGATGTGGTTGTATCGATCGATTCCGTAAGACTTCTGAAACCTGCCCCCCTACTCTCAATTTGCTCCATAATAAAAAGCAGATCTTTCAATGAGCGCGATAATCGATCGAGTTTCCACACAACAATTGTATCTCCTTTTCGAACATAATGCAGTAGTTCCTGAAGTTTCGGCCTCTGCCATCGGCCACCCGAAATTGTTTCTTCAAAGATTGTTTCGCAACCAATATTCTTAAGTGCCTCAATCTGGCTGGCATTATCTTGCAACTGCGTTGAAACCCGTGCGTACCCTATTAACATAATTGAAGATTTATTTCAGCAATTTACAAACAAGTCTCGAATATCGCACAAACGTATTGCAAATTTATTTGATTTTGCGATACATTATTGCGACCATAAAAAGCGTCATTTTTGTTACTCCGGAAAATAGTCGCATAATTGAACGTTTGTGCGACCTTATTTTTTTCTTTTTTTCGCAACTTTTTTCTTAAAAGCAAAGTCTTAATTATTTTAATGTTTTTTCCGACTATAAAAGTAAAATTAAGATCAAATAAAAAGATGGTTAGCTGTAGGCTAACGCCTTATTATCTTTTAAATACTTATGTTATTATAATACTTATAATATTACTTGGCCGAGAAAAATCCACGAAAAGCCTTTCTGTTGCAGTATTGTAGGATTTTGAGAGGAAATCGAATGGGGGTAATGGGCATTTTTAATGGGGGTAATAGAGATATTGGGTGGGGGTAATAGCACTTTTGGTGGGGGTAATAGTACTTTCAGTGGTGGTAATAAGGAAATCCAATGGGGGTAATTATAGTTAGGAACTCTAAATGGGGGTAATAGTCTTCTCCGGACATTCGATGGGGGTAGCAATGTTAGGAACATTTGATGGGGGTAATAAAATTACTGGGGACCATAATGCACTTATATTTAGTATTCTTGCTTCATACTCTGGTATGAGAGATATACGAGGAACACTCACTGGGGGTAATTTAAATTAGAGATTTAGCTCAGCGCATTTATCAACAAACCACTTCAAATAGTCTGCGCCTACAATATTCACATCCAAACGACTACGCGTTACCGCACTCATCTTTTCATAACCATGCTCCTCCATCTTTCCATTAATGTAAATCATATGTCTATCAGTTAGCTTTCTTGACTTTTTAATATACTTTAAAGCGTTTTTCGCCCTGTAATCATCTACACTTTGGTGCTCTATAAACACTGTATTCTTCGTCTCATAGAGAGAGAACACAATGCTGTCATCCACGATCTTGTATCCAAATGAAATATTTCCTATTTCATTCAACTTTTTCTGGATACCATCAAGGAATACAGCCAACTTGGATTTTTTTGAATAATGACTTGCCAAAGACAGGTCTCCTATAAACTTTTGGATTTTTATATTACCCCCATTCATTTTCCCAAATTTCTTTTTCAAATACAGGTAGACGTTCAGCGGCATTGTGGATGGTGTAGAAAATAAAATACTTCTGTACACCTTCGAGTATCCATCTATATTGTTCAGAAGCATCTTTGCTGTGGCCTTTGATATATAGAATCGAATATAATTCTGTCCTTTATTAAAGATCGGTGTTTCAATGAAATTTGTGATCAGATACTCTTCTCCGATATTGGATTTTACTGTGTGGTTTCCTAGAGACTTCAGAATCTTTAGTTGTTCATGAAAAACACTGTTATCCTTAACTTTAATGTTACCATTATCATTCAGCGCTTTTGTGGGAATAATCATTTGGAACATACTGAAATTGTCGGCGAAATAACTTTCTTCTATTACCGCCAGTTTCTTTCCCGACTCCAACAACCGGCGTTTTTCCAATTCTTCCATTTTTATATCCTGTAGCGAAACAAAGCGGCCGTCACGTTCCATCAAGTCATTAGATATAATGTCTTTCGTTTCATCCACGGAGAGTTTATGAACCTGCGTTGATTTAAGCATCTCCATCATTACAAAAATGATTCTATGACCGAAAATATTGATCTTTTTCAGGGGTTCTATTCCCCCCAGAAAATCAATCAGTTCATTTGGATACAGAGTTACCAGCTGTGCTTCATAACTGTCGAAGGTCTTTGTTATGCCTGTGCTTTTATCTTTCGCTTTCATTGAGATTTCTTTAGAAATGGCCGGAAGGAGAATTCAGTAACCGGATTGTTCTTGTCAAATATACAGTGATAATCGGTAGTTTTTCTATCTGCATAGTAGATACTTTTATCGATAAATACTTTAATCCAAAGCCAGTTTTGGAGAGTAGATGCCAGTTTACTTGGAGTATATACCTTATGATAATACGCGGTTTTTTTAGTGTCCGAAAAATACACGACACAAAAGAAGCCTTCACTTTCTCTTGTTTTCATATTATTTTTTTACTAGATTTGAAGTAGGAAAAAACATAGAAATATGTTTAGGGCGTCTGATTTTTTCAGATGCCTTTTTTATTACAGTTCGCCATATTTGGCTTTCAGTGCACCGATCATATCATTCATAAAATCTTCCTTCGTAAAAGCGCCCAGGACATTCCCGCTCTTAGTATAAATATAATCATAGATAAACTCTACATCATTTTCCGTGAGACTGAAAGAAGTTCTAACCCGGTTATTCAGTTCTGCTCCTTTCATAACACGGCCTCTGCGCGTTGGAATCATACCGGCCGGGCGCTTTTTCAGCCGCTGGCCAGTCTGCCGCAGGAGCTCCACCCCTTCTTTTACCACATCCGAAGCCGTAAACTGAAAAAACTCCGGATCCTGTCGCCGTTTTTCAAATTCCAGTGCACGAATATAATTCATATTTTCAGCCTCAGACGAAAACGAGAAATTATAGTTCTTCGGCTTTACCTTCTCCACTTTTTTCTGCTCTATTTTTGGTTCTGAAGGTTCCGGGCTCGGTTCAACCGCTGCCTTTTTCTGCATTTTTTGGAATGCATCCTGCAGTTTTTGAGACTGCCCACTACTCTCTTTTTTCTTCCCGAAGTTGCTCAACACAGATGGTTTCATAACATTTTTGCTTTTAATTCTTTTACCAAATTCTTGTAATCCTTGCTTGCGCTTATTATCTGGAAAATGGTTTTACCTTCCTTGATGGCTTTCTTAATGTTGATGTCCTGACGGATGAATGTTCTCAGCAAATAATCCTTTGTAAATTCATTCTCCAGAAAGTCATTGTAATAGGCCCGGAAGTCGCTGGAGTTCACGAGCACGGCATTGAAGAAGAACCCAAGGTATTCGAAGTTTAAATTTTGTCGCTCCCGGAGATTCAACAGTGAAGGAATTAACGAAGTAATTCCGGCCAGCGAATATTCATCATCCTTAATAGGACTCAAAACATAATCCGACGCACACACCGCCACCTCTCCAAGAGTCAGCCCTTCACTCAACGGTTTCGGCGGACAGTCGATCAGCACATAATCAAAGAAATCTTCCAGCAGCTCCAGACTTTCCCTTAAAGCGTACCGCCCTAATCGATAACTTTCCAGCTGTTCGGAACCGGCCAGCACATATATATTATTGTGTTCACCTTTCTGTGTGAACTCGAGGCCTTCTTTCTGTTCCAGAAAATCAACCACTGTATATGGAGTATCATCATCGAGTTTATAGCCAAGCGACAAATTCTTCTGACTGTCAAAATCGATAACAAGCACTTTGCTTCCTTTCTTAGCGAAGCCGGCTGCCAGGTGAATGGTTGTAGTAGTTTTGCCTACTCCACCCTTTTGAGTTAAAACTGATATCACTTTTGTGCTCATGTTTCATTTACATTTTGAATGGTAAAGATAATGTTTTTAGGCAAATAGTTTATTCTTTAATTATTTGTTTAGTTAATTATTTAATAGTTTCGTATTACTACACTTCTGATTAGTACGGTTTATAGGGTGTGCTCAGTACTCTATACACTAACGGAGTTCCGACACCCTTTATGTAATTGAATATTTATGCTATTATTCGTTTCGTTCTTTATGTGATAAAACACATGTTTTTGAATCTGTATGATTGCAATTATTTAATATCATTTAAGACCGTGAAATCTTCGACCATGTAATGGTCCTGAGGTTCTTTGTCTTTATTCCAGAAATTGTTCAATTGATACTCGAGCGCATTTTTCAATGCACTTTCATAAACCCATTGAGGAACTCTAATTTCATAGTTCGGTTCACCATCCTTGTTTTCCGTTGCGGTAACATCTTCAATTTTACTGTTGGGCAGAAATAGCCAGATCTCATTTGTGCGGTCTAAACTCTTTAACCTGGCACTTACAGAAACTTTAGTTGATTTCTCCCCAAGTTCATAAAGCTGCGTGGAGATAACCACTAACTTTTCCGTTGCCAGATTTTGAACTTCCAGCAATTTTGCTTTCCAAAAGTCCTCATCAACGGATAGTGTATTGCCCTCAATCTTAGCAACTGAGAGAGGCAGGAAAAAAGACTCATTTTTCCCTGTTTCCTCAACAAACGCTGAAATCAGCACTGCCTGATCTGTCCGTTTCTTTTCTGTGAATGATGTGAACGTTTTCATAATAAAATGATTTTGTGGGTTAAATATATTGATCTTAAAGTATTAATTTAGAATAAAAGTATTTGATTAGTTATTTAGTTTATTAATTAAATAGTATAATATGTATTTGATTTTTTAGTATAGTAGTCTATTATGCAATTAGTTCCGGATCATCGCTCATGTGGGCAATACAGTACATTATTTTCAAACCAAAGTTCACACTGGTGCATCCCGGGAGTTTCCAAATGATTGTGAAGAATAAATGATGTTCCGATTTCCGTCTTCTAACTTTATATGAAATAGAGAATTTTGACTTATAAATTTTCAAACCTGAAAAGGTTCTGCAATAACTTCACGTTTTACTTTGCATTTGCAAAATGAATTCCCCCACACAATACGCATGATTGCGCTGCAGGAATTGGTGTAGGGCAGTTGTGAGTTGGATTGCTTCCATAAATGATATATATAATTAGTTAATTATTCTTTTATGCGATTCATGTTTGACAGAGGCGTACCACGTCATTATTCATTTATTAGTTAATGTATTTATTTGGTAATGAGGACACTTTTTCTTCTAACTGAATGGGTTTTAGAAATGATCGGGAAAAACTTTCCGGGGAATTGTGAAGCTTATCGGAAATGTCAAAGAACACTCTGCTGTTGTCTTTATTCGTTTAATTGAGGTGTCTTTTTCTTTGCTGAATGACCATAAAAAGGGGAGGGCGACTACAACTGGAATAAAACGAAAGCCTGAAATGAATTTGCCCGCAGGGCTTTTGGGTGGTTTTGTCAGCACGAAAAGGCTGACGGATTCCCAAATTAATTTTTTTAGGAGATCAACCCCTTTTAATTTTGCATACAGAAAAACACCGGAAATCGGATAAAGTGCAGATGTTGCGTTCTACGATTCCACAGGCTTTAAAATACAGTTGAAATTCCGGTCACAATAAGCCTTTCAACGAAAAAATAAATTCCATTGAAAAGCCGTTGCTGCCGCCAAGCAAAACGGCTGGAGATTTTTACGCAAGGAGTGAGTTCTTAGGCTGATAGTCTTTTGCCGGAACAAGGTGCAGCGCGAAAGTGTATAAGGCGTTAAGAAAGCGAAATTACTTGCTGTAAAACACAACCGAAGTTCTGAAACATGAAGCAAGGCGGAATGGTCAGATCTTCGGTTGTAAAGAACGAAATAAACTGGGATAACCATGTATCGCAAACCCAATCAACACGTTATTTGTTGTTCTTTATAATTTCTTCAACCAGGATATTTGAGTTTGCTTGATCAAGATATCCGATAAAGTTCAGCCACGCTTTAAGGTTGTCGCCCTGTTCCTTATAGCGGTTTTTTTGCTGAATCAAGTGTTCCAACATATAGCCAGCAACCCTTCCTTTATAAAGATCTTCCACAATATCAATATTGTTATAATCAAGAAAGTTCAGCAGCTTGTGCATGAATTGGGAATCGCTCATTATATGGGTGTTTGGATTGAATACGGTAACTACCTCTTTGTTCGGTTATATTGAACAAATTCAAAGTTATTATCCCCGTCTTATAACCAAGGCAGCCAGGTGTGGATTACCTGAAAACGAAGAACATAAAAGATCTCAATAGACGGTAAAAGTCGCTGTGTAGTAATATTTTTATTGAAGATTCTGGCAGACATTGAAATATCAGCATCTATACCTTAATCCAGCCTCAGGTGGCGGGAACTTTAGTTGGGAATAGCACTGGCTTGCAAAATACCACTACCGCAGGCATCAGGGATCAATCTCTAAAAGCCAATCGAAATATAAATCAGCAGCATAAAATTCAATTAAGGAACCTTTAAAAGTGGACTAGCGATGTGAGGGTATTTCATATAACACCATAAACTCAGTATCTTTTATTCTTTATGGTGTTTACGATATAAACGGTCAACTTGCCTACGAAAATGGTGAAGTGAACGTTGAAAAATTTGGGGAAAGGCTCTTGTTTGAGAGGAAATTCTGATTATGGATAAATTTTTTCAGATATTTTTGAAAAACTATTGCATTATTATATTTCTATTTATAGTTTAGCTATACTAATTCTTAAAAACTAAAAACCATGAGGAAAATTTTATTATTATTGACTTTGAGTCTTATTTCGGCAAGTTTATTTGGAGGTTGGAGAACAAATACAAGAAACAAATGTAAAACTTTTGCTAAAAAATATGTTGCAGAAGCAAGGACTTTTACAGGTTATCCAGCAATAGATCGTGACGCCTCGTGCAGTCAGGCTTATGCAGAACTTATTAAGTATTGTGCTTACCAGAAAGTTTCAAATGGTCCTAGTGGATCGTGGCAGTTAGGAGGCGTAAATAATAATTTTTGTTCTAGAGGAGAAACGGTAAGTTATTTTGATCAATTTTTTCTACCAAATGCAAGTTTTAATCAAAATATAGAAGAATCAGACTTGAAAAGTGATGAAGTAAGTTTTGATGAACAAAATCATTCCATCATTATCCCAAATATTAGTGGGTACGTTAAACTTTCCAAGAATAATGGGTATTATTCTAATTTTCGTCTCTCAGTTTGGAAACCTACTGATGATATTATAAACGAAATAGCAGACGAAAGTATGGAATCTTCTGAAGTCTTGCATCAGTTTGAAGTTAAGGTTACGGACAATGGTGTTTATTTTAATGGAAATTTAGTAAGTGATGAATTAAAAAGTAAATTTAAAATTCATGATGACGGAAGACAAACAATTGTTACGTTCACGGATGTAACCATAGAAATTCCTATCGATGCAAATGTGTCACTTGATGAATTGGCAGTGCAAATGGATGGTGACGGTGCACCAGATACAGAGAATAATGCAGCAAAGATGGTTAGTAACACCAACGATGCAGTTGGAAAAAATGAAGTCCTTTTAAAAGTATATCCCAATCCCGCGAAAAATATTGTAAATATTGAATTTTCAAATAATTTTTCAAATGCAGCAACCATAGATATTTTTGATATTAAAGGAAAAAAAGTTCATGGGGTTTTGAATAAAAAATTAACTAAAGAAAAAGGTGTTAGCAAGCTTGCTATTGATTCATCTTTATTAACTAAAGGTCATTATTATATCCTTATTGAGAGTAATGGGAAAAAATTCACAAAACAATTAATAATTGATTAATAATATTAAAGAATGATCCCTTGCAATATTGCAAGGGATTTTTTATTTTGAAAAAATGAAAAAAATTCTGACTCTTTGTTTTTTTTATTGTGCAGTCACCCTTTTTTACACACAATCCTCTTATTCATTAGGTGTGCATATAGGAGGTGGGGTTAATATTTACAGTAATAAATATGACACAGATGAAAATCATTTTAAGTTTAATTCACCTATTTCTGGCAATATCGGAGTAAAGTTGTTAAAATATATGGATGAAAAAAATGCTTTTTTATTAGAACTAAACCATTCCCGAAAAACGATAGAATTTGATTATGATTTGAATGAAAAGGAAATACCGTATAAATTAAAAGATAACATAGGGCAAAAATACAGCACGATTTCCATGCATGTTGGCTACAGAAGAACCTTACCCTCTTTTAAACTGCAAAAATTTTTTGAAGTGAGTGTAGGAGCCGATTATAATTCAAATGTCATCGTTTCAACAAGAGGAAACGGAGAAGGAACAGATGTTGAATTTTCCGAGCCTATTTTGTATACCAATTTTTATAACCTAGATGAAAAATCCTATACTTTAAGTGCAAATCTTGGTTTTGGGGTAAATTTCGGTTCAAGAAATCAGTATGAGTTTGGAGCGATCTTTAATATACCTTTCCAAAAAATTCAGAAAAAAACTTCCCAGTACCAATATGAGTGGGAATATCAA
Source organism: Chryseobacterium sp. (assembly GCF_008831505.1). Taxonomy (NCBI): domain Bacteria; kingdom Pseudomonadati; phylum Bacteroidota; class Flavobacteriia; order Flavobacteriales; family Weeksellaceae; genus Chryseobacterium; species Chryseobacterium sp. Next base: position 64,840 of record NZ_CP044508.1, read on the forward strand.
GACCAAATATTTAGCCATAGGTTGGATTATTTAGGGAAAATTTATTATCCAAATATGAAACTCACGTACTACATTTTTTAAATAATTACAAACGCTTCAGGGCGTTTTTTTGTTGGAGAAAAAGTGACCTTCTCCCACAAAACCGTAACACCTAAAAGTAGAGATTTTTCGATAAAGTAATTAACTTTAATACAAGAAAAATCAAATGAAAAAAAGCAGATTTACAGAAAGTCAGATTGTCTTCGCCTTGAAGCAATCCGAGACGGGAGTAAAAGTGGAAGAAGTATGTCGTAAAATGGGTATCAGCGAGGCAACTTTTTACAATTGGAAAAAAAAATTCGGAGGCTTAGGCATCACGGAACTTCGCCGCTTGCGCCAGCTGGAAGAAGAGAACAGCCAACTCAAAAAGCTGGTAGCGGACCTAAGTTTAGATAAGCAGATTCTTCAGGATGTTCTGAAAAAAAAGTTCTAAAGCCGGTTCAGAGACGTGAACTGGCGAAAGGGATACAGCAGGATTACCGGGTTTCTCAGCGAAGAAGCTGTCGTTTGGTGTTTTTACAGCCTAGTGTTTATTATTACCATCCACATCGGAGAGATGATAAGGCTCTGAGGATGCGACTCATAGAACTTTCCAACATTCGTGTTCGGTATGGCGTGCAGCGTTTACATATTCTTCTGAGACGGGAAGGATGGAAGGACAATCATAAAAGGATCTACAGAATCTATTGTGAGGAAGGTTTGAACCTAAGGAGAAAACGGAACAAAAGAATAAAATCTGCACGCTCCCGGGTTCCTACTAATGGCATTGCTTCTAGTTTACATGAGTGCTGGAGCATGGATTTTATGAGCGATGCCCTGTTTGACGGCAAGAAATTCAGGGTCTTAACTTTAGTGGATAATTATAGCCGTAAATCCTTGGTGCTTCATTCCGGAATTTCCATTAAAGGAGAAGATGTTGCTGAAATATTAAAAAATGTTACCTTTGAGCAGCAAGCCTATCCCAAGCGGATTAAGATTGATAACGGACCGGAGTTTATCAGTAAAGCATTGGACAGATGGGCTTATGAAAGGAAAATAGAACTGGAATTCTCCAGGCCGGGAAAGCCTACAGATAATGCATTTATAGAGAGTTTTAACGGATCATTAAGAGATGAATGCCTCAATGTGAATTGGTTCTTATCGCTGGAAGATGCACAGCAAAAGCTAGATGTCTGGAAAGAGGATTATAACAGTTACAGACCCCATAGCTCATTGGGGAATTTAACGCCAAACGAGTTCATTGAAAACAGTCAAAACATGCAAATTTCTCTATTTTAGATTGTTCCATATATCGGGGGGAGGTCAAGAATGGTGGTACTAAGCTTGTTTTCCGAATTTTTGATGGAATTTCGGGAGAATTTATTAAAGAGCAAAAAACGACAATCTTTACAGGAATGGATCATGAAACAACTTTTCACAACAGGAAATAAATTGAATCCTACTTCCGTGCGATTATGATGCAGCTCTACAGAGTGTATTTCGGAACCCACAAGTCTGTATAATTGCCACGCAAATAATTCTATAATTAGCTAAATAATATAATCAAAGCATGTGATGAAGCCTATTTAATTAGCCATTTAGTTATTTATTTCTTTATGCATTTATTTGCTTATTAAAATTTTGTCCTTTATAATTTAGCAATTAGAGAAAGGGAAATACCGGCAGAAAGGGGGGGGGGGTGCGAACTTTACGGATAGTAACGCTCAAACAGGTACAGTGGCGAAGCAACGCAAACTGAAGTACTTGTGGGCACAAAATGAGGCAAATTTCTACTGAAAACCTGAATAATTGAAACCTTCCTGGAATGAATTGTTCTCAGTTTCCACTAACGAGCGATATCCATGCAGATTGAGATAATCACTTGTCATGTTTAAAAAGTCAAATTGCAATTTAGCACCAAAGCTTGCCTAGCAGAATAAATGTAGGAAAGTCAAAAAAGGAACTATTGGGTAGGCATATAACCCCAGAACAGCGCATTTACTGATACATCAATACGGTTCATTTTCTATTCAAAAATCCAAATATTTAACAGTATTGCATAAATGATATCAAATAAATTACTATTTTAGGACCATATTTTAGATTTGATAACGATCTAAACCACCTATTATTGATTTTGCAAGACGATATTTTCAACTTTTAAATCTTTAC